>JAZNEA010000105.1:0-14987 GCA_045588325.1 Clostridia bacterium | reverse complement strand
GGAGCCTACACCTACGCCTGTCCCTACAGTTGTGGACTACTCAGACAATAAGGATTTAACAAAATCACAGGCAGATGAGATTTTGCTGGCATGGGAAACAGACAACAAAGACTATAGCCTTCGCGGGAACATTGTCTACTATGGCACATTTAACGGATATCTTGTGTTGCAAGCGCCTATTACCGACGGAGGAATAACAGAGGGAGAGTACGGGTACAGGAGATTTGAAAGTGATGGCCCTGTAGAAATATTCTTTTATGGAGAGAGTGCTGACAAAACAAAGGTGTTCTATACCTTGTCTCAGGCCATTTCTCTTGGATTGATAGAGGACCTGGACCCAATACACAGGCAGCACTTTGTCTACTGTGAACAAGCCCTGGGGTATTCATACTCTTTTGATATGTTGACTCCACCTGAGGAGTACAAGAATAGTATAGAGAGATTCTTTTCAAAGTACGCATATATGGATCTGACCTGGGATTTTACAAGTGGATTAAGTTACTACGGCGAATACAATGGATACCATATTGTGTTTATCGAAAATAGTGATGTCTTTTTTGATAATTCCAGTGCTCCTGAGACATTTGGTAGTTTTGTTTTTGAGGATAGCACAAATTATATGATGAAAGCCCTTTGCTATAGGGATGCTGAAACAGAATGGAGTTACGAGTCGTTTAATGCATCATTTTATAACCAGGGCAAGGTTTCAGACGCAGACATTCAGGCCATATATGGCATTTTTCAGAAATACGAACTGGATTATTTCAGAAGACATGTTGAACCTGATTTGGTTAGTATAGAGTTGCCAAAGATGGTGGACTTTTCTCTGGACAAAAGTTTAACAGAAGAAACCGCAACACTGTTGAAGACTGAGTGGGCTAAGTTTGTCGCGCAGGATGATGTGGCATATGAGTTGCGTGGTGATCTGGTTTACTACGGCAAATTTGATAAATACTTGGTGATTCAGGCACCAATAACAGAGGGTGGAATTGGTGATTATGTTGCATACAGAAACTTTGAAAGTGATGGCCCTGTAGAGGTTTTCCTGTATGGTGAGTTCCCTGGTGGCAAGACAGGCTTTGTCAGATATATGCAGTTCATGCTAATGTATGAAGTAGGAGTTGGGGATATATCCACACAAATCAACCTTAGACATTTTGAGTTTTGCCAAGAGTTCTTGGGTAAAGACTATTTCAAGGAAATGTTAATGCCTGACGACGAGATAAAATCTGGCATAGAGACAGCCCTTCGTACGGAGGACTATGACGAAGTTCCAGAAACATGGGAGTTTGAAAAAGGAATTACCTACTATGGCCAGCATAATGGATACCACATATTTTTCACACCATTCTTTAGATGGGGAGGATTCCCTGAGGGCACAGAAATAGCGGGATATAAATTCCCAGCATATCAGCATTTGTACGGCTATAGGGATGGTAAGCTATACAGCATGCTGACTTTATATGATCAGGGAGAGTTGTCTGACGAGGACATAGAGAGCATTCACCATCTTTATTTAGACTACAGCTTAGACGATTACTTAAGTTCCTGGATAGAGAAGTACAGGTAGGCACACAGCAAAAAGGCGACCCAATCGGTCGCCTTTTGATATATAACAATGTGTTCAAGCCCAAATCATAACATAATAATTTAGGTCATAGCGCTGGCCTTATCTCAGCACGTCGCATCCCATCCACTTGCGGAGAACCTCAGGAACTACAACACTACCATCTGCCTGCTGATGCTGCTCTAGCAGTGCAGGGATAACACGGGATGTAGCCAGACCGGAACCGTTGAGGGAGTGGATAAACTCGTTTTTGCCAGTGGCCTTGCGCTTAAAGCGGATGTTGCCTCGGCGAGCCTGGTAGTCACCGGCGTTGGAGCAGGAGGATACCTCCTTGTAAATGCCCATGCTGGGGATCCATACCTCTATGTCGTATGTCTTCATCATAGATGCGCTGCAGTCCTCGGCTGCCAGTTTGGACAGCTGATAGTGCAGGCCCAATCCCTGGAGCAGAGCCTCTGCCTTAGATACAAGCTCCTGAAGAGCCTCCTCAGAGGTCTCAGGGGTGGTGTACTGGAACATCTCAACCTTGTCGAACTGGTGACCGCGAATCATGCCACGCTCGTCGGAACGATAGCTGCCAGCCTCCTTGCGGAAACAAGGTGTGTAAGCAAATAACTTCTGGGGAAGAACAGCCTCGTCCAAAACCTCATCACGATACATGTTGATAAGTGCTGTCTCAGCTGTGGGCAACATGAACTTGTCAGAGTCATCACCATTGCGCTCACCAACATAGTAAACCTCGTCGGCAAACTTGGGGAACTGACCTGCTGTGAATCCGCAGCGAGCACCCAACATGTGTGGAGGAAGGATGAACTCGTATCCGTCATTCATGTGTGTCTCAATAAAGTAGTTGAGCAGGGCCCACTCTAACTTGGCGCCGTTGCCACGGTACATCCAGAAACCGTTGCCGCTAAGCTTGGCTCCACGCTCGTAGTCGATGAGTCCCAGATCCTTGGCCAACTCTACATGATCCTTGAGAGGGAAGTCAAAGGTTGGCTTGGAACCCCACTCGTGAACCAGCTGATTGTTCTCCTTGCCACCTGCGATAACGTCATCGGCGGGAAGGTTGGGAAGGTATGAGACAAAGTCGAAGATGTGCTGATCTACAACCTTAATCTGGTCGTCCATCTCCTTAATCTTGTCGGAGGTAGCCTTCATCTCCTCAAGAACAGCAGAAACGTCCTGACCGGCCTTCTTAAGGGCAGGAATCTCAGATGAAACCTTGTTGCGACGGGCCTTAAGTGTCTCAACCTCCTGCAAAAGCTGTCTGCGCTCTGCATCCAACTTGAGAAAATCGGAGAAATCTACGTCACAGCCCTTCTTGGCAAGCTTGGCCTTAATCTCGTCAGGATTATGTCTAATTGCGTTAATATCTAACATGAAATAACCTCCATATTATCTTCTTCATCCCCGAAGTATAACACTTTGCCCTTTCCTTTACAAGAAAAAGGTAGATAATCCTGTGGCCCGTGCTATAATGTTACCCATGAAAAGAATAGGTGTTTTAGGCGGGTCTTTTAACCCGATTCATATGGGGCATGTGGCTCTTGGCATAGGGAGTCTGGGGGCGTTTGGATTGGACGCCTTGATTGTTGTTCCATCGGGCAACCACCCCTTTAAGGGGGCTACATCTGTCACCGCCCTTCAGCGCTATGAGATGGCCCAACTGGCATTTTCGGACAACAGCCTCGTGTATGTGTCCGATATGGAGGTCAGAGAGGAGGGCGTCAGCTATTCCATAGATACCCTGCACAGGCTGAGCTTGATGTACCCTGGTGACCAGCTGGTTTTCATACAGGGGGCAGATATTCCCAACGAATTACACAAGTGGCACAGGGCCGACGAGCTCCACAAATATTGTAGTTTTGCAATAGCTGCCAGGAGGGGTTATGCCACTCAGGAGCTGGAGGAGAGGATAGCCTGCCTGACAGAGACATTGCACCTGAACATGGAATACGCTGACATGGATTTGCCCCAGGTTTCCTCCACAGAGATCAGGCGCAGACTGGCCTGCGGCGAGAGCTGTGATGGCCTGGTGCCAGAGAACGTTTTGCAGTATATCCTGGAGCGAGGACTGTACCGATGATGTATATGAAGATGAGCTACCAGGAGGCCAGGACGCGTCTTGGTGAGATTTTGCCATCAAAAAGATTCACGCATTCGCTCAATGTTATGGAACTGTGTGGACAACTGGCCCCCAGATACTGTATAGATAGGGACAAGGCGTTGACGGCGGGATTGCTCCATGACTGCGCCAAACATATGGGAGAGGCTCAACTGATAGCCATATGTGAGGAGAACGGATACCGACCAGATGCAATACAGTTGCAGAATGTACAGCTATTACATTCCATAGCGGGTGCCTTTGTGGCTCGTGATGAGTATGGAGTGGAGGACGAGGACATACTTAATGCCATATCCAATCACACCTGTGGCAGGCCGGATATGTCGGACTTGGAGATGCTGGTATTCTGTGCGGACTATTGTGAGGTTGGACGTACTCACGGAGACGCAGAGGTGGCCAGGGAGATGTTGGGGCATAGCCTCAGCCGCACCACGTTACACATAATTGACAACGTCATTACTTACAATGAGGCAAAAGGGGTCCTGGTGCATCCTGCTTCGTTGGAAACAAGAGATTTTTATAGGGCTGACAGTCAGCTCGCGTAAGGGAAAGAGGTAATTTAGTATGGTAAGATGTATCGACCAAAAGCATGTTCTCAGGGAGGGTAAGCTGGTTCCTGTTTCAGCAGGCATAACCGGTTCCAGAGACAACACTATGGCATGGGAGATTCTGTCCTCACACTGTGTGGGAGGAGCTCCACAGGATGACAATTTGCGAATTAAGTTCGATGGGCTCGCATCCCACGACATTACATATGTTGGTATCATTCAGACGGCAAGGGCCAGTGGGATGGAAAAGTTCCCGATTCCATACGTTCTGACCAATTGCCACAATAGCCTTTGTGCTGTAGGCGGTACCATTAACGAGGACGACCACCTGTTTGGTCTCTCTGCAACAGAGAAGTATGGTGGTATTTTTGTTCCTGCACACCTGGCAGTTATTCACCAGTACATGAGAGAAATGATGGCAGGATGCGGCAAAATGCTGTTGGGCTCTGACAGCCACACCAGGTATGGCGCCATTGGTACAATTGCCATGGGAGAGGGTGGCCCTGAGCTGGTTAAGCAGTTGCTGGGTCAGACATATGATGTGGCAAGACCAGAGGTAGTTGCCATTTATCTCCACGGAGAACCACTGCCTGGAGTAGGTCCCCAGGACGTCGCTCTGGCACTTGTTAAGGCTGTGTTCGATAACGGATTTGTCAAAAACCGCATTTTGGAGTTCATTGGCCCTGGCGTTGCCAACCTCTCTATGGACTATCGTATTGGCATCGACGTAATGACCACTGAGACAGCATGTCTTTCTTCTATTTGGGAGACCGATGACAAGACAAAGGCATACTTGACGATGCATGGCAGAGGAGAGGAATACCGTCCATTGCACCCAGCAGAGGGAGCTTGCTATGACAGAGTTGTGGATATCGACCTTAGCACCGTTCACCCCATGATCGCGTTGCCTTTCCACCCATCTAATGCATATGAGATTCGCGAATTCCTGGCTAACCCCATTGAGATTCTCAGGGAGACAGAGGAGAGATGCAATGCTCAGCTGGGAGACAAGGTAAAGCTTAATCTGACCGAAAAGTGGATTAATGGTGAGTTCCATGTAGATCAGTGTGAGATCGCCGGATGTTCCGGTGGTACTTTTGAGAATATTTGTGCTGCAGCATATGCCCTCCAGGGCAAGAGCACCGGCAATGGTGCATGCGCACTTAACGTATATCCCTCTTCACAGCCCGTATTATTGGAACTGATGAAGAACGGAGTTGCAGCAGAACTCACAGCAGCAGGCGCCATCATGCGCACAGCTTTCTGTGGCCCCTGTTTTGGCGCAGGAGATGTTCCTGGCAACAAGGGATTGTCTATCCGTCACTCTACCAGAAACTTTGCCAGCCGCGAGGGATCCAAGCCTGGCGAGGGACAGATTGCTTCTGTTGCACTTATGGATGCCAGATCTATTGCAGCAACAGCAGCCAGAGGAGGCGTCCTCACATCTGCTGAGGATTTGGATTGGAGCGCATACGAGGCACCAGAGTACTATTTCGATAGCAAGGTTTACGAAAACAGAGTTTACAACGGATTTGGCAAGGGAGATTCCAGCCGCGAATTGGTAATGGGACCCAACATTGCAGATTGGCCCAAGATGCACGCTCTGCCTGACAATTTGGTGCTGGAGTGCTGTGCTGATATCAGGGACAGCGTCACAACAACAGACGAATTGATCCCATCCGGAGAGACATCATCCTACAGGTCCAATCCCTACAGATTGTCCGAGTTCACACTCTCACGCAGAGTTCCCGGATATGTTGCCAAGGCAAAGGTGACAAGAGATATGGAGGTAGCCAGAGACACAGCAGAGGGAGCAGCTCAGGTGGACAGCTTCTTGACAGAAAAATTGCCTGAGTGTCTGGTGAATGCACATGGAATTAACGCAGAAAATACAGGCGTCGGCAGCTTTATATATGCAGTTCGTCCCGGTGATGGATCTGCCAGAGAGCAGGCTGCATCCTGCCAGAAGGTACTTGGCGGATGGGCAAATGTGGTTTCTGAGTACGCTACTAAGAGATATCGTTCCAACCTGATTAACTGGGGTATGTTGCCTCTGCAGGCAAACAACGAGGATGCGGAGTATATTGCAGTAGGTGACTACCTGGTGCTCACAGATGTACGCAATAGCCTCATCAACTACACAGAACAGGTTAAGGGATGTATTGTTTCTGCCGACGGACAGATCAAGAGGGAGATTACATTCTCACTGCCTGGCCTCACAGAGCAGGAACGCAAGATTATTCTGGCAGGTTGCCTGATTAACAAAAACAGAGAGAGTGGGGACAAAAATTAAATGACAACAGCTGACAAGTGGAGAGACTATGAGCTGATTGATACGGGAGACGGCATGCGGCTGGAGCGCTGGCAGGGATATATTCTCGCCAGACCAGACCCTCAGGTAATATGGCCTAAGAGTCATCCTGAGAAGTGGGCCTCGGCGGACGCTGTGTACAGTCGCAGCAGTACTGGAGGCGGGGCATGGCATTTTAAGCGTAATTTGCCTAAGCAGTGGACCGTATCCTATGACAATATGAGGTTTGGCATCGAGCCTATGGGATTTAAGCACACAGGATTATTCCCAGAGCAGGCCGCAAACTGGGATTGGATGAGACAGCTTATCAAGGCTCAGGGTGGTCGCCCCGTTAAGGTAATCAACCTTTTTGCATATACAGGTGGAGCAACAGTTGCATGTGCAGAGGCAGGTGCATCTGTATGTCATGTGGATGCGTCTAAGGGAATGGTTGCCAAGGCCAAGGAGAATGTGGCCCTCTCAGGTCTTTCCGACAAGCCTGTCAGATATATAGTTGACGATGTAAACAAGTTTGTGGCCAGAGAAATTCGTCGCAACAGTCTGTACGATGGTGTCATTATGGACCCTCCCAGTTACGGCAGGGGTACCAACGGAGAGGTATGGAAGTTAGAGGATTGCCTGTATAAGTTGGTCAGCGACACATGCGGAGTTATGACAGACAAGCCATTGTTCTTCCTGTTAAATTCCTACACAACCGGATTCTCTGCAGCTGTATCCGCCAACATTTTGGAGCTGACCCTCGTAAAGAAATACGGTGGCAAAGTCAAATGTGACGAGATCGGGTTGCCTGTAACTTCGTCAGGCATCGTTTTGCCCTGCGGAGCCTATGCCAGGTGGACAAAATGATCCATACGCAGACGCCTCAGATCCTATACGAGGACAACCACATCATTGTGGCTATTAAGCCAGCAGGTGTTCTGTCACAGTCCGATGGTTCTGACAGGCCAGATATGCTGACTTTGCTCAAGGAATATATCCGGGAGAAGTATCATAAACCTGGAGAGGTGTTCCTGGGACTAGTTCACAGGCTGGATATGCCAACTGCAGGGATAATGGTGTTCGCCAGGACATCTAAGGCGGCAGCCAGGCTTTCGGAGGACATTCGCAACCGAAACATTACTAAGGAATACTACGTGCTGACTAAAGGTGGGCCAGGGGAAAAATCCGGTGTCTACAGGGATTATCTCTCTAAGGATGGAGACACTAATACCTCCAGGGTAGACAAGGATGGCAAGCTCTCTGAGTTGGCCTACGAGATACTTGGCCGCGGAGAGAATGGACAGACCCTGTGGAGGGTGGATCTGCGTACCGGCAGGTCACATCAGATAAGGGTCCAATTGTCTCATAGGGGGTATCCCATTGTCGGTGACGAAAAATATGGACAGTTAAACCAGACACCAGGGCATAAGGCCTATAGTGCCGGCGAATTATGTCTCTTTGCAGGAGTGTTGGAGTTCAGACACCCTGTAGGAGAGCGTAAAGTGATGCGATTTGAAAAAATACCAGATTTTATGGCTGCTTTTCTCGGATAAACTGATAGAAAATACATATTTATGGTGCTATAATGCCTATATCTATACCTATGGAGGTTTGATATGTCCTATAATAGAGAGAATAATAAGCCCAAGATTAATAAGTTCATAACTCCTGCCATAGCGGCGGGCGTGTTTTTAGTATTTGTCGTTGTCTCCTTGCTTTTGGCTAAGCAGGACATGCGCAGATTCCTTATCATCCTGTTGTTGCTCACAATTATTGGCCTTTGTGGATATTTTATTTATAGCATTCGCAAGGCAGAAAAGGCACAGCCTAGCGATGACAACTATGCTGATGAGGAGAGACTTCGCAGCAGATTGCCCCTCAGGACGGAGCTGTTTAAGCATCAGGAGGAGACTGTGGCCAAGGATGAGCCCAGCGAGATTTATAACCACAGGGCAGAGGTTGGCGTCAACGACAATCTGTTCGGATTAGAGGATGAGCCCATGGTATTTGATACCAACAGAGCTCGCAGGACTGCAGATGCATCCATCATCCGCAAGGAGGATCCCACCGAGAGAGATTTTGAGGATTACCATATGGATATGGCAGAGCAGGATGAGATTGTTGAGGAGCCTGTTGCCCAGCCAGTGCCTGCAGCATATGCAGAGGAGCCAGCTCAGGCAGAGACCTCATACAGATATGAGCGCAAGCCCATCGAGAGGCCTGCATTCCGTGGTTTCACACGCACATTGGAGCATAATCCAGCTGTCAACACAGAGGTGGAGGAGCCCAGACAGTACCGCACTACATTTGAGCCTGCTAGGGAGACAGAGCCTCTTTTCCAGAATAGTTACAATCCCGTTGATGAGGTAGTTGAGGAGGAGACAGGCAGCATCAGAGAGACAACTTTCTCTTCCAATAAGCCCTTTAAGATTCCCAGCATAGATGATGAGCCTGAGACAGTTGTTAATGAGCCACAGCCAGAGGTTCAGCAGCATCGAGAGAGTGTTAACAGACCGGAGAGGGAGAATTTCCGCATTCCCGAGGTCGGTGGATCTGACAGCACATACAGGAGTGCATATAACAGAGAGGAGTTATTCCGCGGTACAGGCGGTGCTACTCCTGCCAAGACATCTAAGCCTGCAGAGACAGGACTGTTTGGTGGCGCAGGATATAAGTCACCATTTGACAAATAAGCTTACGGAGTTTTAGTGATATGAGTAGGATTGATATTAGAGAGTTAAACGAGCAATACGAGCAGTATTTGGGCCAGGAGGTTACTATCAGTGGCTGGGTCAGGACATCCAGAGACAATGGTAGCTTTGGCTTTGTAGAGGTCAATGACGGCACATGCTTTAAGAATATGCAGATTTTTGTAGATAGCCAGATCCTCTCCAATTACAAGGATATTGCAGGAGCATCTACAGGTGCTTCTCTCACCGCAACAGGTATTGTACAGTTATCTCCCGGAGCTAAGCAGGCATACGAGCTGAGGGCTACTACAGCAGAGATATTGGGAGCTTGTGCCCCTGATTATCCCCTGCAGAAGAAGCGCCACTCCGTTGAGTTTTTGCGCACAATTGCCCATCTTAGACCCAGAACCAATCTATACTCTGCTATTTTCAGAGTAAGGTCTGTTCTGGCATTTGCTCTCCACACCTTCTTCCAGGAGAGAGGTTTTGTGTACGTCAACACTCCATTGATTACCGGCAGCGATTGTGAGGGTGCGGGCGACATGTTCCGAGTAACTACCCTTGACCCTGTAAATCCTCCCATGACAGAGGATGGCAAGGTGGATTATTCCCAGGATTTCTTCTGCAAGCCTACCAATCTGACAGTTAGTGGTCAGCTGGAGGGCGAAACCTTCTGTATGGCATTTAACAAGATTTATACATTTGGTCCCACATTCAGAGCAGAGAAGTCCTACACAGCCAGACATGCAGCAGAGTTCTGGATGGTTGAGCCTGAGATTGCCTTTGCTGATTTGTCCGACTACATGGACCTTGCAGAGGACATGATGAAATTCATCATTAAGTACGTACTTGAAAAGTGTCCCGATGAGATGGCTTTCTTTAACAGCTTTGTGGATAAGACCCTGTTGGACAGACTTACAGCTCTTGTCAACGCAGACTTTGGCCGCATTACCTATACCGAGGCTGTAGAGATCCTCAAGAAGCACAACGATTCCTTTGATTACAAGGTTGAGTGGGGTGCAGATATTCAGACGGAGCATGAGAGATTCCTTACAGAGAAGGTATTTGGCAAGCCTGTATTTGTCACAGATTACCCCAAGGCTATTAAGTCTTTCTACATGAGAAACAACGACGATGGTCTTACAGTTGCAGCAGCAGATCTGTTGGTTCCCGGAGTTGGAGAGATTGTTGGCGGCAGCCAGAGAGAGGAGCGCTACGACGTTCTCATGAACAGGATTCAGGAGTTGGGACTTAACCCTGAGGATTACAGCTGGTACATGGATACCCGTAAGTATGGTTCTGTTAAGCATGCAGGCTACGGCCTTGGATTTGAGAGGGCACTGATGTATATTACAGGTGTCACAAACATTCGCGACGTGTTGCCTTTCCCCAGGACAACAGGTTCTGCAGAATTCTAAATTTACTTTTCATATTGGCCTTAAATTGGTATAATACAGACATGAATGCACACAGGCATCATGTCTGTTTTTTTGAGGTGTTATGGCTAATTCTAAGATTTTTTGGCCCATATATGTCACTGTAGTGTTGGCATGCATTACACTGTTCTCGTTTTTGTACAAGAACTTTATTTTTGTGACCCGTAATCCACTGGATGAGGTGTACAGGCCCCCTGTTGAGAGCGTTGTTAAACACGGCAGCGTGGAGGACAGGGTGGAGAGACAGATTCCCGATCTGACGGTAGACTTGTCTGCGATCGCTCTGGTCAACACTCCATCTAAGTGTGATTTTGTTCACAAGGTATATACACTGGATAACAAGGTGGTCACAGGGTTTAACAGAGAGCATCAGGTTAGCTTTGGAGCTCCGTTCTATTACTCCTCAGTGGAGGGTATTACTTGCTTTAGGGGCAACAACTTTAATAATAATGCAGCCTACGGACTAGTTACACTGGAGACAGGTGAGCTGGAGGTTGCCTGGAGTACCAGCATTGGATATATAGA
The DNA here is from genome assembly GCA_045588325.1 of Clostridia bacterium. Taxonomy (GTDB): domain Bacteria; phylum Bacillota; class Clostridia; order RGIG7378; family RGIG7378; genus RGIG7378. Next base: position 3,806 of record JAZNEA010000105.1, on the reverse strand, counting down.
CGATTGGACTGGCGTAGGCTGGAATGGCCAGCCCCTGATTGTTAAGTGGGACGCCGAGGACCTTAAGGGACAGAATTTTAAGGACGAATACAAAGAGAGAGACTCCCTTGTGGAGGTCATTTACGGCACCCTGGATGGTAAGGTCTATTTCCTTGACTACGAGACAGGCGAGTACACCAGGACAGGCACCATAGACATTGGAGCTCCTATTAAGGGCACGGTTACATTGGATCCCAGAGGATACCCGGTGTTGTTCGTGGGACAGGGCGACAACGTAAACAATGGCAGGTATGTTAACTTTAAGTTCAGGATATATAGCCTTGTGGATTTCACCATCCTGTACACCATTAACATGGAGGAGAATATTGCCGGACGTACATGGTCGGCCTCGGACTCCACAGTTAAGGTGGACAAGGATTCTGATACGGCGTTTATCTGCGGTGAGAATGGTCTTATATACTCTATGAGGCTCAATACCCAGTTTGACGAGGAGGCATACACCATTTCACTGTCTCCTGAGGTTACCAAATATTACTACGAACCTTTGGTGAGCGGCACATATGGCATTGAGTCAACCCCGGCTTTCTACAAAAACTACATGTTTGTGCAGGACAACAATGGTACTATGCAGTGTATAGACATTAATACATTCGAGCCACTGTGGGTGCTGGATTTGTCAGATGACTCGGACGGCGCCATAGTGCTCGAGGTGGAGTCAGACAATACCCTGGCACTTTATACTGCCTGCGGTGTAGATAAGCAGGAGAAGGACGGATACAGCCTGTTGCGTAAGATCAATGCAATGACTGGTGAGATTATCTGGACCAAGTATGTATATTGTTCTCTGGACAAGGCCGTTACTGGTGGTACGCTGGCATGCCCATTGGTTGGCAAATGCAACATGGACAACCTGGTCTACTATTCTGTAGCCCGTACAGACGGCACATATAGAGGCAGATTGTACGCTATGGATAAGAATACCGGCGCAGTGGTATGGACTAAGGAGATGCCATATTATTGCTGGAGTTCTCCCACTGCCGTATATACCGAGGAGGGCAAGGGGTATATTATCCAGTGCGACTCCATGGGTTATATGTACTTGTTTGACGGAGAGACAGGAGAGACTCTGTACAAGTTAAATCTGGAGGCCAACATAGAGGGTTCACCTGCTGTATATGGCAACACCATCGTCGTAGGCACCAGAGGACAGAGAATATATGGGGTGGTGATTAAGTAATGGGAGACGTAGTTAAGAAGTTCGATTTTGACGTAGAGGGGTCCAGACTTATGGACTACAACTACGGACCAGGCGATCAGTCAGAGGAAAAGTTACGCCCCAGTACGCTGGAGGACTACGTTGGACAGGACAAGGTCAAGGATAATATGAGAGTATTTATCCAGGCTGCCAGATCGAGAGGAGAGGCATTGGATCACGTGCTGCTCTATGGACCTCCTGGCCTGGGTAAGACCACATTGGCCAACATTATCGCCAACGAGATGGGCGTCAATATTCGCGTAACATCAGGACCAGCCATCGAAAAACAGGGAGACATTGCGGCCCTGTTGTCCAACCTGGAGGAGAGGGACGTTCTGTTTATCGACGAGATACACAGACTCAACAGGACAGCTGAGGAGATTTTGTATCCCGCCATGGAGGATTTTCAGTTCGATATCGTAATGGGGACAGGCCCCGGAGCGCGATCCATGAGACTCCAGCTGCCCAAGTTCACACTTATTGGTGCTACTACCAGAGCCGGTATGTTGGCAGCTCCGCTCAGGGACAGATTTGGTATGATCAACAGATTGGAGCCATACACGCCTCAGGACTTGTGCAACATCGTACGCCGCACAGCCAGGATATTTGATACTGAGATTACAGACGATGCGGCCATGGAGGTTGCCATGAGGTCCAGAGGCACACCTCGTATTGCCAACAGATTGTTGCGAAGAGTCAGGGACTTTGCACAGGTAATGAATCATGGCAAGATAGATATCAAGGTCGCCAAGATGGCTCTGGATGCCATGGAGGTGGATAGCCTGGGACTGGATAATACAGACAGAAATATCCTGAGTGCGATTATCGACAAGTTTGACGGAGGCCCTGTAGGCCTGGAGACCTTGTCCGCATGTACAGGAGAGGAAACGGATACCATCGAGGAGATTTATGAGCCCTACCTGATGCAGCTGGGATTTATTAAAAAGACTCCCAGAGGCAGGGTGGCAACACTCAGTGCCTACAGGCATATGGGTAAGGACAAGGATTTGCCCAATTAATTTTGACAAGGCAGTTCATGGACTGATGCATAAATCATATGCTATTTTACGATAGTTCCTCACAGAGGAAAACTAACAGGAGAGAGTATGAGTTACGATTGTGGACTTAGAGGAAAAAACATATTCATGACAGGCATTGCAGGCTCCAGCATGAGCGGTATTGCCTACATTCTGTCAGATATAGGATGCGTGGTCAGCGGTTCGGACAGGAGCCTTCCTGCAGATAGGTCAGCCTACGAGAGCAGAGGCATCACTGTATATGACAAGCACGAGGCCTCCAACATTCCTGCAGATTGCGATATGTTGGTGTATACTGCAGCTGTAGACAGCACCAACCCAGAGATCGGAGAGGCACGTAGGAGAGGCATCGAGATCCTATCCAGAGCCCAATTCCTGGGTAGAGTTATTGACTGCTTTGGCACCAGGATTGGCGTGTCCGGCACCCATGGTAAGAGCACAACATCCTCCATGATCGCAACTTGTATGGCAGATAGCGCCAAAAAGTATTCATACAACGTGGGCTGTGTCATCAGGTCCGATGTGGATATGCCCGTATCAGCAGGTCAGGACTATTTTGTGTTCGAGGCATGCGAGTACAGAGACAGCTTCTTAAGTTTCAGGTCTGATGTGGCAGTGATTCTCAACGTGGAGTTAGAGCATCTGGACTACTTTAACAATCTGGAACAGATACTCACATCGTTCCACAAATTCACTAATAATATTGCACAGGGCGGCAGTCTGGTAATCAACATGGATGATTTAAATACAAGGCTTGTGGCCGACAGGATTCGCCCGGATATCAAATTGATTACATGTAGCAGCAATGATTCCACAGCAGATTATTATCCTGTTAACGTGGAATACGACGATGACGCATGTGCATCCTACACCATTTATGAGGGAGGCAAGCCTGCCGCTAAGATCAGGTTGCGCATCCCAGGAGAGCACAATGTGATAAACTCCCTGTGTGCATGTGCCGCTATGCGTAGTGCCGGCCTTAGCTGGGGTGAGATCGTGGACGGTATTGCTCATTTCCGCGGATCGGGACGTAGGTTCGATTACAAGTGCAATTTGGGAGGATTGTCCATCTATGATGACTATGCTCACCATCCATCTGAGATCAGAGCATCCATTAATACAGCCAAGAGATTGAACAAGCCGGTCTGTGTTGTGTTCCAACCGCACACCTTCTCCAGAACCAAACACTTGATGAAGGATGAGGCAGCGGCGCTTTCATTAGCAGATCAGGTAATTTTGGTGGATATCTACGCCGCCAGAGAAGAGGATCCAGGAGATGTGGATTCGCAGATGGTTTCTGACCTCATTATCAGGAGGGGTGGCAATTCCACATATATGCCTTCATTTGCAGAGGTACAGGATTACCTCAAATCTATTTCTCACCAGGATATGACGGTCATAACCATGGGAGCAGGAGACGTATATAAGATTGCGGATTTCTTTGCAAAATAGTGTAGAATCTTGACGGATTTGACATTATCTTGTAGGTGGATTATATTCTTAGAGTTAATTTG
>JAZNEA010000104.1:0-77717 GCA_045588325.1 Clostridia bacterium | reverse complement strand
AGGAGGCCAAGGAGATCGCCAACTGGGAGACTTGCGTAAATCTGCCTGAGAGGGATGAGCTTTTTGACAAGTCCACAATCAAGGGCAGTCAGTTCGCAATGCCTTATCTGGAGTTCTCCGGAGCATGTGCAGGCTGCGGTGAGACACCTTATGCTAAGCTTATTACTCAGCTCTTTGGTGACAGAATGATGATCGCCAATGCTACAGGTTGTTCCTCCATTTGGGCAGGTAGCGCACCTTCCACTCCTTACACCAAGGATCAGAACGGCAGAGGACCTGCATGGGCCAACTCCCTGTTCGAGGATAACGCTGAGTTTGGTTATGGTATGTTCCTGGGCACCAAGCAGCGCAGAGAAAAGGTAGCCGAGATGGCTCTGGCTCTCAAGGATGCTACAGCTTCCGAGGGACTCAAGGCAGCTATCGACAACTGGCTCAACAATATGAACAACGGTAATGCATCTAAGGCCGCTTCTGCAGAGCTTACTGCTCAGCTGGAGGCTGAGGGCTCCGATGCAGCTAAGGAACTCCTGACACGCAAGGACGACTTTGTTAAGAAGTCTCAGTGGATCTTCGGTGGTGACGGATGGGCATATGACATCGGTTACGGCGGAGTTGACCACGTACTTGCATCCGGTGAGGACGTAAACATCTTCGTATTCGATACAGAGGTTTACTCCAACACAGGTGGTCAGGCTTCCAAGTCCACACCTACAGGTGCAGTTGCAAAGTTTGCAGCATCTGGTAAGGTTACTAAGAAGAAGGATTTGGGCATGATGGCCATGAGCTATGGCTACGTATACGTAGCACAGATTGCTATGGGCGCCAACATGCAGCAGACTCTCAAGGCAATTGCTGAGGCTGAGGCTTACAACGGACCTTCCTTGATTATCGCATACGCACCTTGTATCAACCACGGACTTAAGTCCGGCATGGGCTGCGCACAGGCAGAGATCAAGAGAGCTGTTGAGGCAGGCTACTGGCAGATGTACAGATACAATCCTGACCTCAAGGAGCAGGGCAAGAACCCCTTCATCCTTGACAGCAAGGATCCCGTATCTTCCTTCCAGGAGTTCATTGCTGGTGAGAACCGTTACAGCTCACTGCTCCGTGCATTCCCCGACAAGGCAGCAGACCTGTTCGCCAAGAACGAGGAGTATGCTAAGGAGAGACTTGAGGGATACAAGAGACTGGCCAACCAGGATAAGTAATCCTATCACAGACAACCAAACATGTTACAGACAGTCCGCAGAGCAAATCTGCGGACTGTTTTTTGTTGCTGCATAATTATGCGTAGCAATGTGCATAATATTACATAAGACGACAAAAATGTTGCATATAGTGTGTGTTGTGAATAATTAACCAAATAATACACCTTAAAATCGTTATTTTTCCCAATAGAAAATGGAGAAAAATACAATTATAATTCAGAAAAAAGAAATGGCCTGGACATAAGACCGATAGATCTACCCTCTACACCTTGGTCCAGAGTAATTGAATTACTCGTTTTTGACATTCCTCGGAGCACAGTTCGGAGTACTCTGGAGCATGTCTTATTTATGTGGAGGGAAGGACCATGCATCAAGAATTTTTCACAGATCTTTACATCGACAATTACCACAAGATTTACACATTCATAAGCCACAGGGCAATGCTTAAATGCAGCGCGGACGCGGATGACATAGTGCAGGACGTGTTTCTTCTTGCGTACTCCAGGAGGGACGTGTTGGAGAATCACCCAAATCCAGGAGGTTGGCTCATGGCAACGGCAAAGTTTGCATGTATGGCATACAACCGCGGCAAGGACATTAAGGCAGAGCTTACCTCCATCGACGAGATGTACGACCTGGACGATGGCTACGACTATGAGCAGGCCATCGTTGAGCGAATCCGGGAGGAGCAGCTGGTAAATGCAGAGGCTGCCCGCAAGGCCCTGGATAATCTGGGAGAAACAGACAGACACATTTATTTTCTCAAATATGTTAGCCACCTGACCTCCAAGGAGATCTCTCAGTTGACAGGAATGACGGTGTCCACTGTCAATGTGAGGGTTTTCAGGATTAAGGAAAAGGTCAGAAACTTTATATTCCAGGACAAATTTGCCTTGGCTGTGGAGAATTAGGCCAGAGCCTCCAGCAAAATAGCCTTCCCGGCATCATATATCTGGTCAAACTGATTGAGAGGCAGGGGACTTTCTCCAATGCCCATTTCCAGAGTGTACCCTGGCTTATTGTATTCCTGGATAAACCAGTCCTTGTAGCCGGCGTGACCTGAGAGAAAGGGTGTATCCTCCAGCTCATATCCACTGGCATTGCTCATCCGTTCCCCAAGAATCCTGGCCCCGAGAGGCGTCTTATCCAAATATTTCCAGTAAATAACGCTACCCTGAGTGTGGTATGAGAGGGTTATATCTACATTGTGGGACATGGTGTAGTTGTACATGGCCAAGCTTTCAGGTTCGGACAGGACATTAGGCCCTACATAGTCCCGAGGTCCAGGTCTCGTGTACCCCTGGGCATACTTTATTTCCTTGGCGGTGTCCCAACCTGCGGGATATTGTAGATTCAGATCCACACCTCGGATGTTGGCCTTCCATCCCGACGGAAAGGGAATATCCCTATAGTCTGCTGAGTAGGCTATGGCTGTCCGATAGTATGGCCCGTCAGTAATAACTCCATTTACCAAATCCACCCCGTCCGGATTGACCAGGGGAATGGCATACAGAGTATTGTCTCCCAACAGCTGAGAGGCCGATCTGCCCCCAATGCTGCGCCCCGTAGCAACTGCCTGGGCATATTCCTCCACAAATTTTAGCAGCATAGGCGTAGTTATCCACTCATTAGCGTGATGGGAGGAGTTGGCCAGCACACGTCGAGAACCAGAACCTATGACCAGTGAATACAGATTGCGTTTCATGACGCTGAGTCCTACTGATTCCAGGGCGATAAAGGGGTACCTCATGGTGAGGCCCTCTACTATGTAGGAGGTCAGCTCCCAGGAGCACCCTATATTGGTGGGTACCAGCGGAAATCCCATGGGAACTATGATTGTGGTGTTGGCAGGTATATTCATAGGCTCCAACGTAGGATTTGCTGTAACCAGGGCAGAGAGACTGGTGCCATACTGCCTGGCAATTCCCCACAACGTATCGCCAGGGCCGACGGTAACTGAACGATATCCCTTAAGAAAAGGCATCAGGTTGTGCCACGTAAGGCGAGCGACGACGCCTGTGGATCTGAGCCCACTTACAGATTGAAAATGCTTAACTCCATCCAATGTTTCTGCACCAAATATGCCATCCAGCGGGCCGTCGTACATACCGGCTCTGGCAAGTCCCAGTTGCAATACCTGAACTGGTTGACCGGTACTGCCTACCATGAGAGCAATCATAAAGCCTCCTATTATTTTTAGAGAATATATGCCAGATGCCCCAAGTATATGCATCCTCCTTTGACCTTATGGTGGCCGTATACTATAATCTAACTAATAACTCAGGAGAGAAGGATCATGCGCACCGCGGCCATTATTTGCGAATACAACCCGTTCCATAGAGGACATAGACACCACATTCAGGAGACCCGCAGACAGACGGGAGCAGAGTGTGTCGTGGCCATTATGTCGGGGTCCTTTGTGCAGAGAGGAGAGCCTGCAGTGCAGGATATCGGCACCAGGGCCCAGTGGGCTATAGATGGAGGAGCAGATCTTGTTGTGGAGCTGCCCTACGCATATGCCTGTAGTGGAGCGGAGCAGTTTGCCCAAGGGGGTTGTCAGATAGCTACAATGTTGGGAGTGGACTACCTCTCATTCGGCGCTGAGACTGCAGATGTCCAGGCCTTGAGGACTGTTGCCGGAGTCCTTGTTCAGGAGCCACAGGAGTTTGTCGATGCTCTCAGGGAGGGACTCGACAGAGGCGACTCCTACGCCAGAGCCAGACAGCAGGCGTTGACCCAATTGATGGGGCCGGAGATGGGACAGATGTTGGAGAGACCCAATTGCATTCTCGGCATCGAATATATCAAGGCGTTGCTCAGACTCCAGCAGGACGGACATAGGGTTCCAGAGCCAGTGGCTATTCTCAGGATTGGTGCAGACCACGGCGACGACACAGAGGAGCACTATTCCGCCACGGCTGCCAGGTTGCAGATGGATGACGATGCCAAGGCTGTAGCTGGCATAGATAGTTTCTCCTGGCCTGTGATTTCTGCTATCCGTCGGATGTCCCCTGCAGAGGTAGCCATGTATGGAGATATGGAACCAGGCTTGGAGAACAGGATTAAGGCCATGGCAGAGGATAGCCTGACCATTACGCAGTTGATATCTAAGGTGGCTAATAAGAGGATTACGGAATCCAGAGTTCGCCGCATACTGTGCAACATTCTTACGGGGGAGACACGTGCCATGCGACAGGACGCAATTGCCAAGGGGCCATACCTGAGGGCAGTGGCGATGAATGACATTGGACGGTGCTTTTTGAGAGAATATGCAGGAGAGGTGCCGGTTTTCACACGGCTCAAGGATGTGGACAAATTCTGCCACAAGAACAACAACCCTAACTTTCACATTGAGAAAATGGCCCAGGAACAGTACCGCCTGGCTATGATGACAAAATCTCCATAAAATGGTACAATGAATTCCAGATTTTACGAGGTTTTTGGAAGATGAAGAGAGTTCTTACAACACTTACCATATCTTTGGCGCTGATGCTCTCTCTGTTGCTGATGACAGCATGTGGAGGAGACAAGACAGTGGATGCTACTACAGATGCCACACCTACACCTACGGCTCAGCCCACAGACGTGCCCTCAGACCAGCCTACCGCACCGCCGGAGGATACCACAGGCGAGCTGATTATTGACCCTATGGGACAGGACAACTGGCCTGCAGAGTTCTTGTTATTCCCCAAGTATTCTGGAGAGGGCGAGCTACTTTCGACGGATGTCAATGAGGCCAATACGGTCATGACCAGAGTGTATTTAGGACTTACTGAGTACAGCATTGCCAATTACCAGGATCAGCTCCGCAAGCAGGATTTTGTATCCAACTCCAATGCGGACTTTCTCAAGTCCATGGACACAGCAGTTCTCACATGGTCCTACACGGTTAACGGCTCCAATGGACAGGTAACATTTATCTGGAAGATCGGCACCACAGAGGACGCACAGTAGTTTTACAGTTTTATTTGTATAGCAATCAGGCCACCATAATCATGGTGGCCTTTGTCTATGTCAAATTAAACTTACAGGATCCGCCTACAGGAACAGAGCGCTACCAAACACGATGGTTATGACGGAAAGAATGGTGGTATATACAACCAGGTTGGCAGATAGCTTAGTGTTGCCACCCATGGAGGATGCCATTACGTAACTGGTAACGGAACAGGGCCCGCCAACCAGCACCAGCAGAACGCCCAGCGCAATGCCCCTGCATCCCAGCAGATATGCGATGCCAAGAGTCAGGGCGGGAGACAGAACCAATTTGCCTATTACGCCGATAATGGTGTTGCGTCGGGTATGGCCTGGTGCAGAGTCCTGATTAGCCCTGCAGGTGGCCATGGAGACGCCGATGCAAATCATGCCAAGGGGCAGTGTCATGGATGAAAGGAAATCCATGGTACTGGTCAGGAATGTCAGGCTGCTGTAGTTGTAGGGGTTGATACTCAGCAGGGAGAAAGGCAAACCAACCACGACAGATATGACCAATGGATTGGTGACAATCTTCTTGATAATAAGCTTAGGGGAGATAGCGGACCTCTCACCAGTAACAGCGACCTGTGCCGGAGTCAGAACAAAAACTGCGATGATGCTGTAGAGAGGAGCCAGTATGGCCAAAAGGGATATGGCGTAAACATCTCCAGCCTCGCCCAAAAGGGCTGTGGCGAGTGGTATGCCCAAAACAGCAAAGTTGGAGCGGTACATACCCTGTATGAGAACTGATGATTGGCGAACATCCTTCTCAAATCGTGGGACAATGATCCAACCCAATAATAGGATGGCAAAGGTGCCTGCCAGTCCGGCAATAACCACTGTGCCATCAAAATCTGCTCTGAAATCTGCGGCGGCTACCTTAGTGAACATAGAAACAGGTAACGTGATATTAAAGAGCAGGGAGGTGGCCTGCACTCTGAAAGCATCCTTAAGGATATGCCATCTGCCCAGCAACCACCCGAGGAAAATCAGGAGGGCCATGGGGGCAACAGCTTGTATACAATAAATAATAGTATCTAACATCTTAACCTCTGTCATGACTGGCCCGATGACTTATGGGCCTCATGTACTTAAAATTCTATCACGGCAGTAAATTAAGACAATGCGCTTACAGATGGTAATCGCACACGAAAATTGACCAGAATGTGTTGTGATGCGGAAATATATAATTGAGGAAATCTAAAGGGGAATAAATACCACGAGCACGGTACAGAGGATTATGTATGCAATGAGCCCCACAATCCACATGATCTTCTTAAGTGGGCTGTAGCTCATGATCCAGCGCCTGTCCTCAGGTAGGGCAGTGGTAGAAATGCGAGGATTGCGTTCCAGCAACATGTCGATGAGCTTGTCAGCAGAGGAGCGCTGGCTCCAGGAGCACTTAATCTTGATATAAGAGTTGTCGTTAAAAAAGACGAATATGTTGGGGGAGATAACATGCCCGCCAGAGGACTGCTGTACAGGTTCCATAGATTGCGCAGCAAAGCCTGAATAGGCTCTGGTTATGTTTGAAATGAGGCCGAGGGAAATGCGGTTGCCCCAGCATGTTGACACCACGAAGTCCTCAGTGATTCCACCGCCATCCATGGGGCATAGCTTGGCAAAGTCTCTGTCAAACCGGTTGCGGTAATCCGGAGTCCTGGACTCCAGAGTCTTGCGTAGTTCTGCAGTGGAACTGACGATAAAATAGATGTGGTACGCCACAACAGGCAGCCACAGGAGTATACACAGAAGTGAAAGAGATGATATCCCCGTGAGCCACAGACTGCCGAATAGTTGCACAAAAAGCAAAAGGTTAGCTACCATGATCACTACCTGTAGTCTGCGGTTATTTCTGCGGAAACTGTTGTATACATTTTGCATGCAAGAAATAATAACAGATTATGACACTTTGCGCCAATATGATAGTTTCATAGAGTTTCGTCACATGTTATAATAAAAGAAAAACATCAGAGGGACGTATGATAGGCATTATTGGAGCTATGGACGTAGAGGTTAATTACTTTAAGGAGGTTCTTAAGGATTCCCAGGTTACCACTGTTTCCGGCATAGATTTTTATAGCGGCACACTGGGCAGGCACCAGGTTGTAGTGGCCAAATGCGGTATCGGCAAGGTGTTTGCTGCCATCTGCGCAGAGGCTATGATTCTGCATTTTCACCCAGAGGTCATTATCAATACAGGCGCTGCAGGGGGATTGTCCCCCGAGCTCGGGATTACCGACATCGCAGTAGCTACAGGCGTGGTTCAGCATGATATGGACACCAGCCCCTTGGGAGATCCGGTGGGCCTGATTTCTGGCATCAACAAGGTAGTGCTCCCAGCAGATCAGACATATGTGGACAGGCTGGCAGAGGCCGCTGCCACCATGGGGCTAAATTGCGTCAAGGGTATTATAGCCTCAGGTGACACATTCGTAGCTACCAACGATCAGAGGCATAGGATCAGATCCACATTTGACGCAATCGCATGCGAGATGGAGGGAGCCGCCGTTGGACACGTGTGTTATGTAAACCAGGTGCCCTTTGTTATAGTCAGATCTATATCAGATTCATCATCTGACAGTGCAACTATGGAGTACCCCGAGTTTGTCAAGATTGCAGCACGCAATTCCTTTGCCGTGTTGCAACAGATGTTAGAGAAATAGGAGGACAACATGAGTAGAAATAAGATTGTATTTACATTACTGGTCACACTTATTGCCTGCATGTTGATGCTGACAGCTTGTGGAGGCCCTGACGTCACCACAGATGCTGGCGCACCTACAGCTACGCCCACAGCCACACCAACCCCTGTGCCCACACCTACTCCTGACCCACTGCTTAGCATGGACGAGTCAGAGAGGGCTGTACTCCTGTTCAACAAGGCCAACGAGGCAATGGATACGGTGACTTCTTTTACCTGTCTTTATGAGATGGATTTTTCCATAATTTCTTCGGGCACAGTTACTTCCTCAAAGGCCATTGCAAAGATGCAGCAGTGCAACATTGGCGACGAGGATTTTAGCTCCAGCATGGTGATAGAGACCATCGATGCCGAGAACAATTCCACCGTTGCAGGCAGCGGATATTTCAATGGATATGCCTACGATTATTCTGACAGCAGAAAGTGGCGTGCATCGATGACAGCTAGCGAGTACGACGAAAGCGTGACTGATGATGACAGCGTTGCCGACGACGTATTTAATCCTGATTTAACCACTTGCACAACTATCAAATCCAGTCTGCAGGACGATGGCTCCTGGGAGCTCACATTTAAGGACTACACAGTGGATGTCAGCCGCAGAGTCTTTGAGGAGCTGTTCCCCGACATTGCGAAAACATATGGCTCTGCTATATCCAATGTCTCTATTGAGGTTCAGGTTGTAATTGACAAGGACTACAACGTCAATGTTATGAACATGTATATTGGCATTACCAGTTATCAGGAATATGGCTTTAGCATGTCCTTTGATGTTTGCACACAGTTTTCAGATTATAACCAGCTGGAGGCCATCGAACAGCCAGATATCAGCGACTTTGTTCTGGTCGAGGATATTGACATTGTAAGCAAGATCCAGGATTCAGTCTATGACAAAGTAGAAATCCAGGACGGAAGGTATACTTACGAGGGCCTGTGGAAGGTTAGTGGCGCTGTGGCATACGACTTTAGGGAGACATACAAGGGCACATACGGATATAAGGGCGACGTGTATTTCTTCGATGTCACCTTTGATTATTATGAAGGATTTGACGACGGCACAGTGTTTGAGGACAAGGGACGATATACATTCGATGGGTCTAAGTACACTTATGGCTCTGACCACGAGGAGTCCGTCGAGATGTTTATGACAGAGGAGCAGGCCAAGGAGACTATGGTTTATGAGCTTACCTTTGTTTCTGTCAGCGAGAGCGAGATCTATAGCTACACAGTGACTCAGTTGGCCAGTGGCAAAAAGGTTGAGATAGTGCTTGCTGAGGAAACCAGCCAGGAGATTTTGGGAGTCATGTATAACCTCTCAGGAGTTACATGGACTATTAAGGACTACTCAGGTACTGTGACTGTCACATTTGATGCAGAGGAAAACGTCACGTCCATAGTGGAGAAATCTGTGGCAACGGTAGTCTTTGGGACATATGAGGCCACCGTGAAGATTACCGACAGTATCGATTTTACTAAGTAATTTGCCAGGAGAATAGTTTTTAAGGAGGACAATATGAACAGAAACAAAGTTTTGATAGCCCTGTTAGTTGCTTTGTTGGCCTGTTTGTTGGTGCTGACGGCCTGTGATGGCACAGACGTTACCACAGATACAGGCACGCCCAGTGCTACGCCTACAGCAGAGCCCACAGCTACACCTGAGTCCTCCGCAACGCCAGTTCCCCTGATGAGCATGGATGGTACGGAGAGGACCTGGCTCTTGTATCAGAGGTATTTGGATTATGAGTACAAGTCTTATAACGCCGATGCCGAGATGTCCGTTAACTGGACACTGGGAGATGGCAACCAGAGCATTACAAGCAAGGGTACATATACGGTCTTTGACTACAAAGGGGATAATTACACATGTTATTTTGTGGCTGATTCTGCCCTAAATGGCGAGAAATTCGTGGAGGAGAGTGGCTTTGTAAATGGAGTACAGTTCCGCAGGGGCCAAGGTGGAGTTGCCATGTACTCTAAGATTTCTGCACAGGATTACATTGCCCAAAAAGAGAATGAGAATGCTACTGCTGCCATAAATCCAACGGCAGAAAACTGTGAGAATGTCAGTTCCGTCATAAATAGCGATGGCACCTGGACGGTAGCCTTCAGCGGGTATACCGATGAGGTTAGCAACCAGATATTCGAAGACTATTTTTCGGGGATATTAGGATTATATGGATTTGCCATAGATTATATAGACGTCCAGTACATACTTACGGTGGAGGCCGATGGCAGGCCAATTAGCGAGTATATCAATATAGCTGCCATGCCGTTTTTGGGGTATAACATCCGGTTTAATGTCAATGTGCGATCCACTTACGCGGACATAGATGCAGTTACAGAGGCACCGGTGGTCGATCTGGCTCAGTACATCGAGGTTCCGGATGTGGATATATTCGAGGATGTCTCCGATAATCTGAGGGAGTATATGTACGGAGATGGTGGCAAATACACAATGCAGGCCGTTGTAGGCATAGCAGCGCCGACTGACTATAGTATCAGCAACACGGAGACAGTAACATTTAAGCGTGAGGCCGGATTGTTAAATCTGGATTCTAATTATCAGGTGGGAGTATCCTACCAGGGACAGAACTTCTTTAGCGATGCCCAGGTCAAGTATGACGGCAGAACATTTACGACTGTGAGCGGAGGTCAGGAGGAGAGCACCCAGGAGAGCGAGGACGTAGTTGTGTCATATTTCTTGTCATTTCTTAATGAATGCGCACCTTCTTACGCAGATGTTACCACGTTTACAAAAGAGGATACAGACAGCGGAGTTACATACAAATTCCAGGGCGCAAGTAATGTGGCTGAGGAATATATGAGCGAGTCTTTATCCAGCCTCCTGGACGGCGAGTGGTATTCCACGGATAGTTCTATAAGTTATGTGGTGAAGATGGACAAGGATGGCAATGTTACCGCAATTGAGCAGCATGCCACCATGACTGTTGAGATAGAGGGCTACCAGTTTGTTACAACATTAGAGAGTAGCTTAAATATTGAGAGATAACTGACAGGCAGTTATGACAGAGGGCCCAGCGTAATGCTGAGCCCTTATTTTAGTACAAATCATTGGCAATAGAACTCTGGAATAACAATCTGAACTCCTGATCGTCGCTGGCCTGTGCCAATGCCCACATGGTCTTGCAGACTACGGTCTCGGTAGTCATATTGTAGGCCTCCAGAATCTCATATTTCTTCTTAATACGGAAACCAACCTTGTATATCTCCATGTCGCTGCCCTCGTGGGGAACCTGAGTAGTCATAATGACCTTGATCCCGCGGCTGCACAGCAACTCAATCTTATCTGCAAAATCTGCAGTCTGGTAATAAGGTAGGCCTCCTACACCAAAGCTCTCGATGATGAGGGCCTTGTAATGATCTGCAATGTAGTCAAATATGCCCGGATCCATGCCAGGAATCAGCTTGAGCACAAATACATTGGTGTCCATCTTGTCATAGAAACGCACTGGGCCTGTCTCTTTGTGGGAGATGTAATAGTATAGCTTGCCTCCGCGAATTACGGCCACCTCGGGATAGTCTACGCTGGAGAATGCATTGTAGGAGCGGGTGCGCATTTTGCGAGCACGGGTGCCCAGGATGACCTTGCCGTCAAAGACGACAGTGACGCCAGATGCTCCATCGTCACTGGCATAGAGGAACGCATCCAACAGATTCTCCCTTGCATCGGTATCTCTCTCATAGATAGATCGCTGGGCTCCTGTGAGAACGACTGGCTTGGGGCTGCACTGTATAAGATAAGACAGGGCCGATGCGCCGTAGGCCATGGTATCTGTGCCATGGGCAATGACGAATCCATCGTAGTTGGCATAATTGTCCCGGATGTAGCATGCTAGCTGTATCCACTGGCTGTAGCCCATGTTGGTGCTGTCCAGATTGAATAACTGTACTGTGGAAATCTGGGCGATGTTTGACAACTCGGGAACGGAATTAATCAGCTCCTCGGGAGTAATGGCAGGGGTCAGCCCGGTCTCGGTCTGTCGGGAGGCGATGGTGCCTCCGGTGGCAATTAAAAGTATATTCTTCATGCAGTCCTCCATGTTCGTACAATGGAATTTTGATGCACCATCTAATAAAAGTCAATAAAAGAGAAATTATTTTTTTGGTAAAGGGGAGATTGAGTGTATGGCATTGTAAATAGTTGGCGACAGTGGTAATATTCTCTAATATTCAATTCTAAAGAAAGGCTGTACATGAGATATGGCTGACAACATTCCTTACAAAATATATCTAAGCGAATCGGAGATGCCGCAGAGCTGGTACAATGTGCGCGCCGATATGAAGATTAAGCCTGCTCCACTGATCAATCCTGCCACAGGCAAGCCTGCTACATTTGAGGATTTGCAGCATGTTTTCTGTGATGAGCTTATTAAGCAGGAGCTGGACGATACTACAGCATATTTCCCAATTCCGGAGGACATCCGCAATTTCTATAAGATGTACAGACCCTCCCCATTGGTCAGGGCATATTGTTTGGAGGAGAAGCTCCAGACACCTGCCAAGATTTATTACAAGTTTGAGGGCAACAACACCAGCGGCAGCCATAAGTTAAACTCTGCCATCGCTCAGGCATATTATGCCAAGAATCAGGGGCTCAAGGGTGTTACTACGGAGACAGGTGCCGGACAGTGGGGTACAGCCACATCTATGGCCTGTTCCTATCTGGGCCTGGATTGTCACGTATACATGGTAAAGGTTAGCTATGAGCAAAAGCCTTTCCGCAGAGAGGTTATGCGCACGTATGGTGCGGAGGTTACCCCATCACCTTCTGATACCACAGAGGTAGGACGCAGGATTTTGGAGGAGCATCCCGGTACAGGAGGCTCCCTTGGATGTGCCATTTCTGAGGCTGTTGAGACAGCTACTAACACAGAGGGTTATAGATATGTTCTGGGTAGCGTGCTTAATCAGGTATTGCTGCACCAGAGTGTTATAGGACTCGAGGCAAAGATTGCTTTGGATAAGTACGGAGTTAAGCCGGATATTATTATCGGCTGTGCAGGCGGCGGATCCAACTTGGGCGGTCTTATTTCTCCGTTTATGGGAGAGATGCTGAGAGGAGAGCAGGAGTATCAGTTTATTGCAGTTGAGCCTGCATCCTGTCCTAGCTTGACTCGTGGCAAATATGCTTACGATTACTGTGATACCGGTAGAGTTTGCCCTATGGCCAAGATGTACACATTGGGCAGTGGATTTATCCCATCCTCCAGCCACTCCGGCGGACTTAGATACCATGGTATGAACAGTGTTGTTTCGGAGCTTTACGACCAGGGCCTTATGGAGGCCAGATCCGTTGAACAGACGGCAGTATTCGAGGCAGCTACTCAGTTTGCCAGAGTAGAGGGCATCCTGCCAGCGCCAGAGAGCAGCCACGCTATTAAGGTTGCCATTGACGAGGCACTTAAGTGCAAGGAGACAGGAGAGGAAAAGGTTATCCTCTTTGGCCTTACGGGCACAGGATACTTTGACCTGAAGGCATACGAGAACTTTAACGATGGCACTATGAGCGACTACATTCCAACAGATGAGGAGTTGGAGAGAGGCTTTAAGTCGCTGCCAAACATTTAGGACATAACACCCCAGTTCAATGCAGAATTGGGGTGTTTTTTTGTAAGGGAGCGATTGGACTGCGGCGAAAACAAATAACACCCTCTGTGATACCATATGTGTAGAACAGGAACTATTGGATCCATGGTATAAACTCACTATAGTTAACCAGGCCAGGTCAGGTTTTAAATTTCTACCCAGGCCTTTGTTTTCTCGTTGAGATTCTATCTTTATAACTATAGCCGTATCACTTGCGTACATACTTAATCCACCTCAATCCAGCTTACCAGAGTAAATGACCAGGTATTAAATGATACATGGACCTACACTTATGATTTAGGCGGTAACATCCTCTCTAAGAAGAGATATGCCTATACCGAGGGAACACTTGGAACTGTTCTGGAATCTGTCTCCTATGGCTACACAGATAGCGATTGGAGTGATTTGTTAACCTCTTACAACGGAAAAACCATAACCTATGACCAGATAGGCAACCCATTAAGTGATGGTACATGGGACAGGTTAATGGGGCCCCCGGAAATGCTTGCTTTTCTGGGGAGAGGAGGAGCGACGGAGAGTGTGGTGCAATAGCGAAGAGATAGTATCTACAGACGCTGTTGCGAACATAAACGCAGTCCGCGACGACGACGTTACAGGGGATATGTCTACGACGCAGAGACAGGATTCTACTACCTGAACAGCAGATACTACAACCCAGAGTGGGGTAGGTTCATTAACGCTGATATCTATGTATCCACAGGACAGGGTATGACAGGTGCAAATATGTTTGCATACTGTGGCAATAATCCAGTGAATAGGGTGGATTGCACAGGAGAAATTCCATTAGCTTTGTTTGGTAAACTTTGTGTAGCTGTTCAAGCAAGTATATTTGATGTTGATATTTTAAATAGTCCAGCAAGTCTACCATGGAGAAAATTGGGTTCAGTACACATACCATTCTCTTCCGAGGAGGAAGCTGCAAGGGCATTTGCGGAAGAAACATATAGTTCTAGTAGTTATATACGACACGAATAATCAGCTATGATTTATTCAAGAACCGTCCTTGGCATAACAACATATAATTATTCAGATCCTAGATCAGGAAAGCCTCATTCTGCTACAGTTAGTAAAAAAGTTCCATCAGGAACTGCATTGGTTGCATATGTTCATACACATCCAAATTCTAATTCGTTTTCTAAAGCAGATATTAATGTTGCTAATAATGGGGGAATAAATGCATATGTTGTTGGACCTAATTTAGAATTGTTAAAATATAATGTTGCGTCTGCGTCAACGATAAATTTAGGAATGATAACACCTATAGCGTTGACAGATTCTCAGAAAATTCCCCTTTGTTAGAATTTCAATCATCATGGTACAATCATTTACAGGAAGGATGTTCATTTATTTGTAAAAATAAACCATGGCCAACGTATTAGCAAGGAGGTTATATGAAGAAAATATTAGCAGTAATTTTTGTGGTTTCTATGGTGGTTGCTTTCACAGCATGTAAAAGCAACATAACAACACAAGATATTGCGACTGCACCAACAGCAGAACCAACACCCACGGCTGCACCAACAGTAGAACCAGAGAAAAACGGTACAACAGATAATAATGTGATGGAAGGAGATTCAGAGAATACAATGATAGATTATGAGTCGGGTATTTTTCCTAATAAAAACTGGGAGGAAAATATGGGGACTTATTATGGAGACGTAGTTTCTACGAGGGAAGTGGCAATTAGCATAGCACAGGCAGTTTTTAATGGTATGGAAAAACCAGATAGATATTCTAGATATGCTGTACAGGCGGTCTTTTTTGATGAAATGGATGAAATTTGGATAGTAACTTTTTGGGAATCTTGGGAATCTCTTGATGAAGTTGTAATCGGGGATGAGTGCAACATAGCTATACAGAAAAAGGATGGTAGAGTCCTTAGAATATGGTATGAGGAGTGATTCGAGAATATAGGAGAGGACTACGTCAAAATTGTGTCCCCTCATGTGATACTATATGAGAAAATGTAATAAAGTTAATGTTTTAAAACATACAGCACGCAGAGTTTATAAATTACAACAGATCAAATCAAATAAAGCTTGTGAGCCGACTTCGTTTTGAAGTCGGCCTCCTTTTTGCGTTTTTCTCAAATAATAAGAATGTATAGTGTCATAGCTGTGACAGTAAATCTATATAACGATAATGGGTTGCAACTAGAGAATATAGTTGGAGGTACTATCTAATGATTTGATGATTACATATGCGATGGTAATCAGCGCGAATATAGGTTCTACTATAATAGCTCTACACAGTTATTAACTGGTATTAGCTATATTGGATATGAAGAAGTTCATTACAAGAGAGCTAATTACACCTATGACTCTAACCAGAACTTAACCAAGATAACATACGGAGATGGCAATAACACCTCTAATGGTGGCAGTATCACCTTCTCATACGGCCATAAGTATGAATATATTAGACGGAGATATTACTCCCTGTCTTAAGTCTGGATGTGCATATATATCGCCAAATAGAAAACATTACAATCTTAAGGATAGTGATTTGCCTAAGCTATAATTACAGATGCAGCAATCTGCAGTTGTATTTCCAGTATGGACAGACAGGGTTAGAGGCCATACAATATATTCAGGGAAGCTTGAAAGATACATACTATGTAGTAACCAACCTGCAGGGAGGAGAATCTTTCCCGATGGAAGGATAGAAGTAAAATAGGAGAACGCCTATGGAAAGAATAAATATCATATTCGAGGATGATTATAACGACGTTGATATTATTGCAATACCAAGGGAGTTGAGTGCCATTATTATAAAAATTGCTTACGAACATAGTTTCTGGGTTGCTGACAAAGCACCTAAGGATGATTCGGATTATTGGGAGAATATAAATGGAGAACTTTCCCCCATTTTAGAGACAGTTGGATTTGTAAAATGGCTAAACAATTATTATTGTAAAGGAAAACGAAGGGCAATAATTCTGAAACAGCATACAAAGTTTGTCTCTGATTTTAGGAGTATAGAGTGGTAGTAAAATGAAGGCGCCTGATTCTTCAGTTGCAATGAAAATGTGCAACACCCTCTGTGATGCTATTTGCATAGAACAGGAACTATTGAATCCATGGTATAAACTCACTATAGTTAACCAGGCCAGGTCAGGTTTTAAAATCCTGCTCTGGCCTTTGTTTTTCATTGAGATTCTAGCTTTATAACTATAACCGTATTAATTACGGACATAAGTAATCCATCTCGTTTTCTTTTTGATCAGAAGGCGCCTTGCCTAGAATGGCACGGGTTTGTTTTCTAGGTAATTACGACCCTGTTGACGAATAGAGTAGCGATTCCTCAAAACAGCCTTTTTGAGCTCAGCTGTATTTCCATTGGTCTCCCAGAGCAACTGTTGGTAATATCGGAAATCGGCATTGCCCTCCGACAACATTAAATGACCTCTATGATGGGAAAATGTCTGACGCATGGACGATTTTGCTGTTCAAAAACCAATCGGAATAGGGTAAAATCGAATCAAATATAATTTATCAAGGGATTAATATGAAAGAAGTTTTGTTAACAGCCATAGGCGTTGGTGGAGCCACAGTTGTAGGCGCAGCCATAGGCTTTATTTTTAGGAGGATATCCCATAAGTTTTCAGATATAGTTCTGTCGTTTGCTGCAGGAGTTATGTTGGCGGCAGCGGTGTTGGGCCTTATTATCCCGTCGTTGGAGTATGGTGGCAAATGGGGACTACTCATGACAGTTGGGGGCATTTTTGCTGGCGCTGTTTGCCTTAACCTTATAGACAAGCTGGTCCCCCACATGCACAGGATGGTGGATGCGGATACTGAGCCACATAACAATGGCAATTTGGATAAGATACTGCTGTTTGTTATGGCTATTGCCATTCACAATTTGCCGGAGGGCATTGCGGCAGGCGTTGGATTTGGCTCTGGTGATACGTCCCAGGCGTTAATTATTGCCGGCGGTATTGCCCTTCAGAATATACCTGAGGGCATGGTTATTATTGGCCCCATGCTGGCAGCAGGAGTCTCTCCTAAGAAGACATTTCTGGTAGCCATGGGCACAGGCCTGGTGGAGGTTGTGGGTACGCTTATAGGCTACTTTGCAGTCAGCATTTCCAGCGCTATTTTGCCATTTGCGCTAGCGTTTGCAGGAGGCACCATGTTGTATGTTATCAGCGACGAGATGATACCAGAGACCCATTCCCACGGCAACGAGAGGGGCGCCACATACGCCTTGCTAGTTGGATTTTGCGTAATGCTCATAACAGATGTGCTGTTGGGCTAGGCGATGAGCATGGGACGTGGCAGATGTCGGGGAGACATTCCTTCATTTGGTTGACTTTTCCAGGTCAAGGCTCTACATTTTAAATATAAAATTATCACAGATATAGACAGAGGGACTAATGGATAATATCAAGGTATTTATCAGTTACGGACATGGTCATCACGACCAGGTGGTCAAGCGTTTGGCAGATGATCTGCGCACATATGGTATAGAGGTATTCCTGGATGTGGACTACCTGCACAAGGGCGACTGGGAGAGGATTATCGACGAGCATATACTGGCCTGCAGATATTTTTTGTTTATGGTTTCTGCCCGCTCCGTATCCCACGATGGATACTGCCTTAACGAACTCTGCCGTGCAGGTGAGGTTCAGTCCGAGATCATCCCCATCTGCCTTGATAATTCTACAGTTCCCCTCAGCATTAACAAAAAGCAGAGGCTGAGCCTGATTAGCGCCATTGACCCGGATGGGAATTTGGTGGATTCCGAATACCGCAAGGTTCTGACTAAGCTGTTTGAGATTTTGTCTGGCAAGGTCAGGCTGGGCTTTTCTGACTCAGAGATCCGCCTGCGCAGCAGTCTTAAACCCATCTCGTCCAAGGAGCTTACATATGGCTACTACACAGGATTCAGTGGCCGCCGTGACGTGTTCGATGCTGTAGAGAAGTTTATGACCAGCAACAACAATGTGTTCTGGTTGAACGCAGGTCCAGGTACAGGCAAGACAGCCATATCCAGCATGCTGACATGGCGTTACCCAGATATGGTGGGAGCTTTGCATTTCTGCAGGTTCAACAACTCCGACAGGGTAAATCCCAAGGTAATCATTACATCTGTAGCGTATCAGCTGGCAGAGGCCATTCCGGAGTATAAGGACAGGCTCCTTAACCTTATGGAACTGGACAAGCTCTTTGAGAAAAACGCCACCCGCATATTCGAATACCTCATTATAGAGCCTATGGCCAAGTTGGAGCATCGCAAGCCGCTGATGGTCATAATTGACGCCCTTGATGAGTGCTCAGGCATGGGCCGGAACGAGATTTGTTCAATTTTGCAGAGGACGAGGGAGTCGTTGCCCTGGTGGCTCAAGTTCGTGCTCACCAGCAGGAACGAACCAGAGGTCAGCAGGATTCTCAAGCCGATCTCCCAGGTTTTCGTCCTGTCAGAGGCCCAAACCCAGGAGGATCTTAGGGAGTATTACACCAAACAGTTCCCAGAGGCCGGGTCGCACCAGATAGAGATCCTTATCAACAAGTCAGAGGGCTCGTTCCTGTACGCCAGAGAGATTGTTAAGCAGATTAGGGACGATAACCTCTCCCTGGGGGACATAAACGTGTTCCCAGTTGGTATCTACGGATTTTTCAACGACTGTTTCTCCCGAATCTTCAATAATAGCAGCGACAATCTTGTTTCCTTTGAGGAGGTCAAGCCTTTGTTGGAGTTCCTGTGCATCGAGCAGGAACCTACAGAGATATCATTCCTGGAGGACTTCTTTGGGTGGGACGAGTATTATGTCAAGCGCATTTTGGCCGCAATCTGCAGCTTGTTCCCTCTTAAGGACAAGTTTATCGAGCCTTTGCACAAGTCCATTATTGATTGGCTTACCAGCGACGATATCGACCAGGTGTATTTTATCAGCCGCAAGAACGGCTATAAGCGACTGCTGACATACGTGGAGCAGGTGTACGCCGACAACCAGTGGCAGAACAACAAGTATGTTCTCAAGTATTTTGGGGCTGTTCTGATTGAATTGGGCAATTTTAAGAGGTTGGCCGAAATACTTAAGGACCATGACCTCCAGCAAAACATAATTGACTTCTTTGAGTTCGACTCCGGGTTGGACAATTACTTGAGTCAGATAGACAAATTGCATCAGCACGACCAGAGCCTGTGTACAGATCACCTGACATCTGACACATTTATCAGGATATTCTCGGAGCACAGGAGACTGCTGTACAACTCCGGCAAATTCTTTAAGCTCAAGGACCTGGGCCTCTCAATAGCCCTTCGCAGGGACAACAGAGACTGGGGCCTGGAGGGCGAGGTTGGCAAGGTATTCTACTATTACATAGTGGAGGATTTCGCCAAGGCCATAAAGAGGGCAGAGGCACTGTTGCAGTTAGAGGGACAGGAGCAGATGACCTCCGCCATTCTTTCGGAGATTTACAATGTCAAGGGACTGTCCGAGAGAAAATTGGTCAGGTTTGACGAGGCGCTGGAGAGCTTTGAACGAGGCATAGAATATGCGGAGCTGGCCGTAGATGAGGAGGAGAATCCATATAGCGACGCCGAGTTTGAGCTGTCTTTGGCCCACCTTATCACCGGCAAAATCTACCTGAGCACATTGAGGTTTGACGAGAGCAACAAGAGTTGCCGCAAGGCAGTGAAGATTCTGTCCCGCAAGATTGACGAGATGCCCGACGGAGACAAGCGTACGTCAAACAAGCTGTTTTTGGCAGAGGATTACAGGGTTTCGGCATATGGCTATATCTGGCAGGAGGAGTATGAGGCTGCAGAGGACTGCCTGGACAAGGCGGAGGAGATATATCTGGAAAACAGAAACACCGTGGACAGATACTATATTCGTTTCCAGTACACCACACAGTTCCTGCGCATAATGGAGCGGTCGTCCCAGGGTGTTCGCGATGAACTGCGGGTGCTGCTCAAAGAGGCTTCTGGCAAGTACGATAAGGGACAGATCAACTTCTTGCTGGCGCTGGATGCCCTTGTAAATCATGGGGACGACGTGACCGTATGCGAGGAGGGACTGAAATGCGCTGTGGCAGGAGCGGACATTTACGACGAGATTGATGCCTATCTGGAAAAGGCAGAGTGCAATATGGTGGCAGAGAGATTGTCCAAGTTGTTGTCCAAGCGCGTCATGCTGGACAACGAAGAAAATGAGCACATCGATCGCTGGATAGAATACATTGAGTCTGTATTGCGAATCGGAGAGACGGTATGAACAATTTGAAAATATTGGGGATAATGGCGTCCGTCGCCCATGAGGCAGGGCAGGAACTGTTATGCCAGACGGTCCGAGTTGTGGAGCACAAGACACGCAATGACTTGTTGACGCAAAACGACCTGGACACGGAGAATCTGATAATCCGCCGGCTGAGGGAGCTTTGCCCGGATGTGAATATAATCAGCGAGGAATACAACCCGGATGCGGAGCTGGAGGGGACTACCATTGTTATAGACCCCATTGATGGCACCTGCAATTATGCTGCAGGTATTGATTTGTACGGCGTGCAGATGGCCCTCTTTGAGGGGGAGACGTGCGTGGCGTCAGTCATGTATTTTCCCACTAGCGGAGACATGTACACAGCGCAAAAGGGTCAAGGTGCCTACAAAAATGGCCAGAGAATTATGGTAAACAGGGACATTGCCCCTAAGGATGGCATACTTATTATCAGCGACTATTACGACAACATAGATATACCCATGGATGACCAGTTTAAGGTGGTCAAGTCCTTGCAGGGTAAGTTCCTTAAGACCAGGCATTTTGGCGCCGCATGCGTGGATTTTGCCATGATGGCAAACAGCAATGCTCAGATGTATATTACCTACTACCACAAGATTTGGGACATCGCCCCAGGTCTGCTTATTGCTACAGAGGCGGGCTGCTCATACAGCATGGTGGACGGGAGCCCATTTGAGTATGGCAAGCCAGGACTTGTAGTGCGCTCATTTCCACAACAATAAAATTGATCAGATAGGCAGAACTTATGCTTCCTCTGGGGAGGCTATATTGTTCTCGCTGGAAAAGTACTCTATAGAGGCGTTTAAATCGTCAGGATTTTTGCCCGATGCGATGGCGAGATGGTAGTAATGCTTTTTGTTCTCATCATCACCCAGCAATGCATAGATTATAGTCAATAGGCATGCAGACTCTACGCCGTTGTTCTTAAACTCAAGAGCCTTTTTGGCATCGGTTATGGCATCATCGTATTCACCTAGTCGGAAATAGCAGCTGGCTCTGTTATGGTAAGCGAAATAATTGTCAGGCTTAAGTTCAATGGCTCTGTTGTAGTGACTAAGTGCCGCATCAAAGTCTCCAAAAGCAATATAACTGTGACCTAAGTTGCTATGTGCAGTGGCATGGCTTGGTTCAATTTCCAATAATTTGTGATAGGCCTGGATTGCGTTTTGGATTGCACCGGCGTCAGAGAAACATAGAGCAATAAATAACCAAACTGCTATTGCATCGCTCCTGTTCTCTGCATACTTTAGCAATTTGAACAAATGCTTAAGAGCGGCGTCATAATTGGACTGATTATACAGGCGGCAGGCTTGCAAGAGCTTTCTGCGATAACGAGGTCGGGATTCGAAGGCAGTCCCCAAATTTTTCTCGTAAAACTTCTCATAAAACTTAAGGCTTTTGCCCCTGTTGGAGCCGCTGATAAGCCTGATTAATGTTACTACAAGCAGACAAATAGTGGTGATGGCCCGGGGCAAATTGTTGTCCGGTGTTTTGAGGTAGAGGGCATCATATAGGAGAAAGGCCACACCTGCTACTATCAATAAAATTACTACTATACTCAGGAAAATGTTGACTTTGTTTCTTTTCATATATATCACCTCTATAACACATTATAGCAGATGGCTCTCTTGTCAGTAAGGGATTGCAGTAACCGGTGCTAAAAAAGGGACTCTGTGTCAGAAAACAAAAAGCAGGCCCTGAGACCTGCTATGTGCTGGTGCCGCCTACCGGACTTGAACCGGTACGACTGTTACATCGAGGGATTTTAAGTCCCTTGTGTCTGCCAATTCCACCAAGGCGGCACAACGTAGAGAGTATAGCACATTCAAATCAAAACATAAAGTCCAACTTAGAAAATATGCCTTTACACAATTGCTCCCAGCAATTAAACTTAACATATATCATAGTAGGAGAATGCATAGATGAGGTCATTTTATTCCCAGGTTAAGACAGCCGTGTTCAGTACCATCAGGGCATATGGCATGTCCATATTAGTTTTTATATTTGGTTGTATTCCGTTTTTTGCCCTAGGCCCAAGGGCTTTGACTATTTTCTCAGTATTGGCCCTTATCATGCAGATATGCATAGTGTATTCCCTGGTGAATAAGTGCGCATTCAGAGAAGTGCGTGATGATTTGGTTGGCCCCATGGGCAAGGCAAAGGGATTTGTCACAGGAGCCATTGCCATGTTGCCGTTTGTGATAATTATTGTGCTTGCCGAGTTATTCCTGCCGGCTTCCAATGATTGGACTGTGGCTCCCGATATTGCCGGATTAGTTCAGGCTGTGGTGGCATACGGAGGGTATTTTTACTATGGCGCCTCGGGCAGCATCTGGCTGAGACTTGTAGCACTGTTGGTTCCTGTTGTGGTCAGCGGTCTGGGCTATATTGGCGCTATTAATAAGTTTGACGTTGATGAGTGGATCAACATCCACATACTCAAAAAGCCTGCATCCAATGAGGAGGAGTCAGGTTATGACTATTTTAAGCGTACAGGACGCAAGTTTTAGGAGGATATCTGCCAATGAAGTTTGATGTTTTATTCACTGCGATCGAGGAGATGACACAGCAGCTGGACACACATATTGAGGGTATTGTGGAGCAGCTTTCTGGAGAAAATATAGAGGATATAGAGACGCAGGCCATGTTGCAGATGCGTGAGGCAGAGGTTATGTGTTTTAACACCAACCCTGTGGAGGCCCTGGATAACAAGACTATCAGCGGATACATTGCAGACCTGGAGCCAGATATGTTCCTGGAACTCCTGTCAGATCCAATGCTGTATCTGGTGGACCTTTTGCCCGATGCTGTAGAGGCTAAAGTTGCATCATACAAGGGCACAGAGTACGCACCAAAGGTGGCAGCCGTCACCAAGCGCTTCTGCACCATCAATTTTGACAGCCAGTCCACAGAGGTTGCCACAGCCCTTAAGCTGTATTCAGCATGTGGAGATGAGGATTTGTTTGATATTATCTTCCGCCTTAATGAGGCCAGCTTCCGTATGGTAGAACAGGGAGATGCAGATTGGGAATTGGTACAGGATGCTGTGGTGGCTGCCCTGCACAATTGTCAGGCAACAGAGATTTGTCCAGTAGTTGTGGAGTATATCAAGGAGGCATCAGTCATGACTGCCATGCACACTCCGCTGCTGAGATATATCGTTGACTATCCGGAGTGGTCCGAGGATGCATATTCATTGCTCAAGAGGGGCGTCAAGGAGAGCCAGGACAGACCCTTTTTGCTGGAACTCTTTGCCAGAGTTGGCAACCACAGGGCCATATCTTTTATTAAGGGCTTTATAAGCAAGAATCCTGCACTGGTGGACAGATTGTTCCTCACAGAGGCGGTGAGGGCAGTTACAGCTCTCGAGGGAGATCCCAACGATCTTATCGAGCTGTACCAAAAGCTCTTTGCAAATGAGGAATAACAGTTTATATTTACGCATTCTGATGTTTACATAGTGTTCTGCTATTGTTAACAAAGCTCGTGTACACTAAGTGCAATGACACTGGGAGAAGATTTATGATTAACGTAGAGTATAATTTTAATCCAAACGGAACATATTCAGGAGTACCACAGCCCATAGACAACAAGCCTAAGGGCAATAAGGGAGTTAAGATTCTGGGCATTGTTTTGGGAGCTGTGCTTATGGTAGGACTTTGCCTTGGCGCAGGATATTTTGGAGCCATGCTCGGCACACAGGATCATGGACATCAGCAGGCAACTTCTGAGCCGCCTGTTGCTACCCCCACAGCTACCCCAGCCCCCATAACACAGACGGACAAGCCCACAGCAGCTCCTACGCCTGGCGATAATTCAGGTGGTCAGGGACAGATGACGGTTGCTGAGGTGGCTGCAAATTGCGTCAACAGCGTCGTAATGGTGCACACAGAGGCCACTGTCACCGGCAACTGGAACCAGTCCTATGTTAAGAGCGGCGCAGGCAGCGGTGTTATAGTTGGAGCTGATGGTGTGATTATTACCAATCACCACGTAATTGACGGGGCAGACTCTATCAAGGTTACCCTGGCAGACGGCACTACATTTAATGCAACCTTGGTCGCCTCAGACGAGGCCGCAGATGTTGCTGTGCTCAGGATTAATCCAGGCAGTCTCACCCTCACTGTAGCAAAAGTGGGCAAGACAGCGGACGTTTGCCTGGGCGAGATCGCAGTAGTTATTGGCAACCCCATGGGACTTGGCAGCACAGTGACGGATGGTATTGTCAGTGCCCTTAGCAGAGAGATTAAGGTAAACGGCATAAACATGACGTTGATGCAGACCAATGCGGAGATCAACCCAGGCAACTCCGGAGGTGGACTCTTTAATAGCTATGGTCAGCTCATCGGTATCGTAAATGCCAAGGCCTCCGACACAGATATTGAGGGAATAGGCTTTGCAATCCCCATCGACTACGCAGTTAAGGTGGCCAATGAGCTTATGGAGCAGGGATACGTGTCAGGCAGGGCAACCCTGGATGTGGATCTGATCGATATTAACGACTATTTTTCAGCCATTAGCCACCAGGTCAGCAGGTATGGCGTTTACGTACAGTCCGCCATGTCAGACGCAGAGTTAAAGGTAGGAGACTACATAGTTTCCATTGATAATGAGGAGATTAAGACCAGCAGCGACGTCACAGACCTGATATTGAACTATAAGCCAGGAGATGTGGTTGCCATAAAGGTTATCAGAGATAACACAACAATGATTCTGGATGTCACATTAAAAGAGTACAAACCTGCATCCTAGGTGCAAAAATTGCCTTTTTAGACTATACTTAGGTCATGGATAGCCTTGAATTATTTACCAGCAACATCACAGCCATCAAAGGCATAGGAGAAAAACGTGCAGAGGAGCTCAACAAAATGGGCATCCGCACTTTGTATGACCTGGTTTTCAACTATCCTCTCAGGTATGAGGATCGTAGGGATATCCGCTCCATAGACAAGCTTACGGCAGATGGCACGCTACAGGGTTTCGTGGCCAGGGTCGTGTCACGAGTTACTGTCCAGCGCAATTATAATCGCAGTTGGTGCACCTTTAGCGTCAGCGATGGCACAGACACAGCCAGGCTGACATTCTTCAATGCGCTGTACTTGCAGCGTACCATTAAACCGGGAGATATATACGTCTTTTACGGCTACCCTCAGAGAAAGGGGCAAATCTCGCTGGTTAACCCATCTTTTGAAAAATACAAGGCCGACAAACAGTACAAGGTTATAATCCCTGTGTACAGAAATGAGGGCAAGGTAGGCTCGGCAGGATACCGCAAGGCCGTGGCCACTGCATGTGAGATGCTCAGGGATCTGCCAGAGTATTTACCTCGGTACATCCTCCAAAAGCATGGTTTCCAGAGCTTATACCAGAGTTTGATGGGGTTGCATTTTCCTCAGGATTTTGATGCCCTGGAGGAGGCCAAGAGGCGTCTGCTGTACGAGGAAATATTGGTTATCAAGGTGCTGTTGGATCGCTACTCCCGCAGGATGAGGGCTACCACCGCTGGATCTAAGGAGCCCAGGGCCGCCCAGGTGCAGGATGTGATCGACGGTTTGCCGTATCAGCTCACCGAGGCTCAGATGGACGCCTGGACTGAGATCAGCAGGGATATGGAGAGCCTTTCTCCCATGAATCGCCTGGTGCAGGGCGATGTGGGATGCGGCAAGTCTATACTGGCCTTTTTGGCTCTGGCAAAGGCATCCCGCTCCGGATACCAGGGGTTGATGATGGCGCCGACAGAGGTATTGGCGGAGCAATTATTCAGTGACTTTCGCAGGATGCTGCCGGAGGTGCCCAGCGTATTGGTCACAGGAGGCATGAGGGCAAGCCAACGCAGAGAGGCCATGGAGATGGCCAAGGATTGCCACAACCTGGTGGCATTTGGCACCCACGCTCTGTTGGTGGACAATATGGAATACTCCAATGTGGGCCTGGTTATAACAGACGAGCAACACAGGTTTGGAGTGGAGCAGCGTAAGGTTTTGCAGTCAAAGGCACTTCGCCCTGACGTGATCATAATGTCGGCCACCCCGATTCCCAGGACACTGTCTCTGACCATGTACGGGGATACAGATATTTCGGTGGTAAATCAGTTGCCAGCAGGCAGACAGCCAGTTAAGACATTTGTGGTTAACCCCTCCTACGATGCCAGGATTATGGAGTTTGTGTCCAAGACCACTGCTCAGGGAGGCAGGACTTATATCGTGTGCCCCCTTGTAGAGGAGAGTGACCCCGGCAATGGCGAATTTGGCGCACCGGGAGAGTTGATTTCTGCGGAGGAGATGTTCCGGGAGGTCAGCGCCATGACTGCAACTAAGTCTTGGATAAGACCAGTGCTCATTCATGGTAAGATGAAGAGGGCAGACAAGGAAGCAGCCATGGAGGCATTCCGCACAGGGCAGGCCAACGTTATGGTATCCACAACGGTAATCGAGGTTGGAGTTAACGTGCCGGAGGCAAATCTCATGATAATCCAAAATGGAGAGAGGTTCGGATTATCCCAGCTGCATCAGTTGAGGGGCAGAGTGGGCCGAGGCAACACAGAGGCCAACTGTATTGTAGTGGATCGTACTGGCAGAGAGGATGTACAACAGCGTCTTAAGATTTTTAAGTCGTCAAACGACGGTTTTTACATTGCAGAGAAGGATCTGGAACTCAGAGGCCCCGGCAACTTCTTTGGAACAGGCCAACATGGATTGCCCCCCATGAAGATGAGCGCCTTCTTTAAGAATTCCTCCCTGTTAGCAGGGATTTCTCAGGACATCGAGGACATGAACTCCGCAATGACTGAGGAGGAGCAGGCCAGATTCTCCCGCAGACTAGAGATGGAAGTTTTGCAGATGCAACAAAACAATTACTATATAGGATGACATATGATCAGAATTATTTCCGGCACTGCCGGTGGACGCAAAATTAATACACCCGAGGGGAACGCTACCAGACCTACAACAGACCAGACCAGAGAGGCTCTGTTTAGTATGCTTGGCTTTGACATTGCAGGGTCAAGGTTTCTGGACCTGTTTTCGGGCAGCGGTGCTGTCGGCATAGAGGCAATCAGCAGGGGTGCTGTCCATGCCACATTTGTAGAAAAGGACAGGCGCACCTGTGGCATTCTGCAAGGCAACATCAGGACCTGTGGCTTTGAAGACAGGGCCAGGGTTATGGGATACGACGTTGGCAGGGCACTCAGGGAGTTGGACACCATGGGACAGAGCTATGACTTTGTATTTATGGATCCTCCATACGCAGAGGGAGAGTCCAAGGTGGCTAACCATATGTACAGTGACACACTGTCGTTTTTGTCGGATTCTTGCCTTGTGGCAAAGAACTGCATTATAATAGTCGAACATAGTTATCCCATACCTCAGGAGTTTGGCAGCCTCAGGGCATACCGAACCAAGAGGTACGGAGTCAGCCATTTGACCTTTTTCAGGAAGGAGACAGAGCAATGAACACATTTGTATATCCCGGAACATTTGATCCTGTTACAGAGGGACATATGGACATTATCAGGAGGGCCAGCTCCCTGTGTGATAAGCTGGTGGTGGCGGTATTGGACAACAACGCCAAGAATTCTGTTTTCTCCGTAGAGGAGAGGGTTCATATGCTGGAACTGGCAACGGCTAATATGGATAATGTGTCCATAGAGGCGTTTAGTGGCCTTACAGCAGAGTACATGAGGATTACTGGTAGCAAAACATTGGTGAGAGGTCTCAGGGCTGTGTCAGATTTTGACTACGAACTACAGATTGCATTCCTTAACAAGAGCATCAATCCCGAGCTGGACACCATATTCCTGTTGGCTAATCAGAACCACCTGTACCTTAGCTCCAGCATGGTAAGAGACCTGGCAAAACATAAGGCTGATCTCACTGGATTTGTGCCTGAGGAGATCAAGGATTTAGTGGCAGAGAAGTTCGCCGCAAATTGCAATTAAAAAACCTGTATGCTATACTTGTTTCTAAGTAAGCATACTAATATTCTATAGGGGGTCATATGAATTTCAGAATTCTCATTGATCAGCTGGACAAGATTATAGATGAGGCAAAGGCAGTTCCACTTACAGGACGCTGCATGATAGACAAGGAT
Source organism: Clostridia bacterium (assembly GCA_045588325.1). Lineage (GTDB taxonomy): Bacteria > Bacillota > Clostridia > RGIG7378 > RGIG7378 > RGIG7378. The sequence goes on along the minus strand of JAZNEA010000104.1, from coordinate 48,874 downwards.
CAGGTTATCGAGATCCTCAATGAGATGCGTCTTCACCTCCCCGACGAGATTAAGGAGGCCAACCGCATTATCAACAAGAGAGATGAGATTATTGGTAATGCAAGAGCAGATGCAGAGAAGATCCTGGCCGATGCGGACAAGCGCAGAGAGTATCTGCTGGACGAGCACCAGATAACCAATGACGCACGTCGCATGGCAGATGATATCTGTGACAAGGCCGATGAGTATGACAGACAGATGAGAGAGGCATCCAGACAGTATGCCGATTCTATTCTCACTGATTTGCAAAAGGCAGTGGCAGAGACTATGTCGGTCATCAACAATGCATACAATACAACTGTGGTTGCATTTCAGGAGTCACTGGACAAGGCGCTGGTGCCTGTTGACCACAACCTTGGCGAGATGAGGGATGTGCTTGAGGCCAACCGTAAGTCGATTTCCGCCGAGGAATAACTCACAAAGATAGACGGAGACTTAAGACTCGGAGAGGGCAACCAATCCGAGTTTTGATTTGATAAGAACATGAACAACAAATACCCAGTAGACAAATACAGCAGCCATCAGGGCGCTATCGACAGATTGCAGGAGTATAACCGCCAGTTCGCCATGGAGCACGGCCATCCTCGCAGGGCATATGTCCAGACATTTGGATGTCAGATGAGCGAGGAGGAGGGAGAGAAAATCCTGGGCGTACTGCTGGATAGCGGCATGGAGGAGGTAGGCACCCAGGAGGAGGCAGATGTCATCATCTACAACACCTGCTGCGTCAGAGAGAATGCAGAGCAAAAGGTGTACGGCCATGTTGGAGTGCTCAAGGGCCTTAAGAGAAAGAAACCTCACCTGATTATAGGTATTATGGGGTGTATGACACAGCAGCCAACTGTTGTGGAGGAACTGAGGCGGAGCTATCGCCATGTAGACATAATCGCAGGCACGGGCAATATCAATAATTTGCCGGACATGATTTGCCAGGTGATCCAGCAGGGCGGCAGAGCCATTGACCTGGATGGCACGGAGCGCATTGCAGAGGGCACGCCTAAGGAGTCCCACGGCAGCATCAAGGCGTGGGTTACCATTATGTATGGTTGCAACAATTTCTGCTCGTATTGCATAGTCCCCTATGTGAGAGGCAGGGAGAGATCCAGGTCTGTAGAGGACATTATGTCAGAGGTAAACAGCCTGGCCCAGGCAGGAGTGCAGGAGATAACTTTGCTGGGACAGAATGTTAATTCCTATGGTTCTGAGCGCGGACTGCCAGGTGGACAGGCCTTTGCGGAGTTGCTACATATGGTTTGTCAGGTGCCTGGCATCAAGAGAGTCAGATTTATGACCTCTCACCCTAAGGATTTGTCAGACGAAATAATCGATGCGGTTGCCACAGAGCCTAAGATGTGCAAGCAGATTCACCTGCCTTTGCAGTCTGGGTCCACAGAGATTTTGAGACAGATGAACCGCAGATACACAGCAGAGCAATACAGAGCACTGCTGACCAAGATCAGGGACAGGATCCCAGGCGTCACAGTTTCCACAGACCTTATCACAGGTTTCCCGGGAGAGACGGACGAACAGCACCAGGAGTCCATGGCGTTTATCGAGGAGTGTGCCTTTGATATGGCGTACATCTTCATTTATTCCAGGAGGACTGGCACACCTGCAGCCAAGAGAGAGGATCAGGTGCCGGAGGATGTGGTGCACCGTAGATTTGAGGAGATGCAGAGGATCATAACTGATAGCTCATACCGCTCATCCAAGGCTCAGGAGGGCACGGTTTTGCAGGTCATGCATGAGGGCCCCAGTCAGAGCAACCCGGATATGATGACCGGACGCACAGAAGGCAACAAGATAGTCCTGTACTCTCACAGGGATTGCGTGCCTGGCGATATATTAAGTGTTAAAATAGATACAGCAAAGACATGGTACCTGGAGGGTACAGTAATTACGGAGGACTAAATGGCATTATCTCCCATGATGCAACAGTATATAGATATCAAGGAGCAGTACAAGGACTGTATTGTCTTGTTCCGCCTGGGAGATTTTTACGAGACATTCTTTGAGGATGCCAAGGTTGCCTCCAGGGACTTAGAAATAACTCTGACAGGCAGAGATTGTGGATTGCCGGAGCGAGCTCCCATGTGTGGAGTACCTTTCCATGCCATCGACGGATATGCCGCAAAACTGCTGGAAAAGGGTCACAAGGTTGTGATCGTGGAGCAGACAGAGAACCCGGCTGAGGCCAAGGGCCTTGTCAGGCGCGAGGTTGTTCGTGTGTTGACTCCCGGTACTCTTAGCGAGCAGTCTATGTTGGAGCAGAACCTTAGCAACTATATTACCTGCGTTTACTCCGCAGGAATGCTGCACGGCATTGCCGTTGCAGAGGTTTCTACAGGAGAGTTTAAGGTGACCTCTGCCACATACGGTGACACCTGCTCTAAGGTGGCAGATGAGCTGGCCAGGATTAAGCCGGCAGAGCTTTTGTGTAGTGCTGCCACGGGACAGGAGGGTCCCATTGCCAGGACCATCGCATCTCAGAATATTTATACCACAGTTCTTACGGACAGGGAGTTTGAGCCTCGCCAGGCCAAGGCCAGGGCAGTGGAGCAGTTTGGATCTCAGGCCGCTTCCCAGATGAACGAGTTGGAGATGACTGCAGCCGGGGCACTTCTCAGCTATCTGGACGAGACACAGCGCTGTCAATTGACGCACATCAATCAGATTCAAAAATACAAGATAGAGGCCTTCATGGTGCTGGATCCCTCTTCACGCCGCAATCTGGAGATTTCGGAGAACATCAGGGACAAAAACCGCAAGGCCACATTAGTATGGGTATTGGATCGCACAGTCACATCTCCCGGAGCTCGCATGCTGCGCGGATGGCTGGAGCAGCCCATGCTTAGCGTTGAGGACATCAACTACAGATTAGATGCAGTAGAGGCCCTTAAGGATGATTTGGTCAAGAGAGACCAGATTCGTCAGCTGCTCAAGGTCACATACGACGTTGAGAGGCTGGCGGGCAAGCTCATTCTGGGCAATGTAAATGGCAGGGACCTGATTTCTGTTAAGAACTCTCTGCGAGTAGTTCCGGACATTAAGGCGATTTTGGCCAGGTTGCCCGGCGAAATGTTAAGGGATGTCAGGGAGTCTTTGGACGAAATGCCCGATATCTTTGACCTTATAGACAGAGCTATAGACGATTTTCCACCGGTCACCACCAGAGAGGGCAATGTTATAAAGAGCGGATACAACGGAGAGGTGGATCGCCTGAGGGATATCAGGGACCATGGCAGAGAATGGCTGGCAGCTGAGGAGGCCAAGGAGCGTGACCGCACAGGCATTAAGAACCTCAAAATAGGATATAACCGCGTATTTGGTTACTACATCGAGGTAACCAAGTCCTTCTACGATTTGGTTCCACAGGAGTACATTCGCAAGCAGACGCTAGCCAATGCGGAGAGGTATATTACCGAGGACCTTAAGCGAATCGAGGAGGATTTGTTGGGCGCCGAGAGCAAACTTGTGGACCTGGAATACAGGCTCTTTACAGAGGTTAAGGAGGCCCTTTTAGCCAGGATCGTGACCCTTAAGGCCACAGCCAACGCAATGGCCACATTGGACGCAGTTTGTTCCATGGCAGAGGCTGCAGCCGAGGGAGGATATGTTCGTCCTGTTGTAGATAACAGCAATATCATAGATGTTAAGGACGGCAGACACCCTGTTGTGGAGAAGATGCTGGACAGCGGCTCCTTTATCCCCAACGATACATACCTGGACACAGAGGACAACAGGGCCATGATAATTACAGGCCCCAATATGTCAGGTAAGTCCACATTCATGCGACAGACAGCCATAATCGTGCTCATGGCCCAGACGGGCTCCTTTGTGCCGGCAGCCAGCGCTCATATTGGCGTTGCAGACAGGATCTTCACCAGAGTTGGTGCTTCTGATGACTTGGCCGGTGGACAGAGTACGTTCATGGTAGAGATGAATGAGGTGGCCAACATAATAGACAACGCCACTGAGCGCAGCCTGGTTATTTTGGATGAAATAGGACGAGGCACATCCACCTACGACGGCCTGTCTATTGCGTGGGCTGTGACGGAGCATATATGTCACAAAATTGGCGCCAGAATGTTGTTTGCCACCCATTATCATGAGCTTACAGAGCTGGAGGGCAAGATTGATGGCGTTAAGAACTACTCGATTTCTGCCCAGGGCCGTGGCAAATCCATAGTTTTCCTGCACAAGATTAAGAGAGGCGGGGCAGATGGCAGCTACGGTATTGAGGTTGCCAGATTGGCAGGTATTTCCGATGCGGTTACAGACAGGGCAGAGGAGCTTCTGACTCAGCTGGAAAAGGCCAACATTGTGCACAAGCCCAAGACTAAGCGCCAGATAGAGGGACAGTTTGACCTGCTGTCTTACTCCAACTTCCCTGCAGAGACGGAGGCGGTATTGGACATGCTCAGGGCTGTAGAGATTGACAAATTAAGTCCCCTGGAGGCACTTAACGTGCTGTACCAGATGCAACAGAAGATAAAGAGGGGTTAATATGGCCAAGATTATTATTCTGGATGAGTTGACGGCTAATCAGATAGCAGCGGGAGAGGTGGTAGAGAGACCTGCCTCTGTTGTCAAGGAATTGGTGGAGAACTCCATCGATGCCGGGGCTACCTCAGTCAGGGTGGATATCCGTGGCGGAGGCATCAAGTATATAAGGGTATCTGACAATGGCTGCGGAATTGCTGCAGAGGATGTGGCAATGGCCTTTGAGCGCCATGCAACGTCCAAACTCAGAACTGCTCAGGATTTGGAGAATGGTATTAGCACCAATGGATTCCGAGGCGAGGCCCTGGCCAGCATTTCTGCTGTTTCTAACCTGGAGATGATAACCAAGACGGCAGAGGCCGACAGTGGCACCAGGATAAACATCAGCGGAGGCGATGTAATGAACCTCTGTTCCCATGGAGCACCGACTGGAACCACAATCACAGTTAAAGATCTGTTTTTTAATACACCGGCAAGGTACAAATTCCTCAAAAAAGACACATATGAAGGGGCAGCGATTGCAGAAATGTTGAGCCGCCTGGCTTTGGCACATCCAGAGGTGGCTGTGTCACTGTATAGCGGAGGAGACAAGGAGTTCGCAACCACCGGCAATGGCGACCTTAGGGAGGCCATCTACAGCGTGTTTGGCGGTGCCATAGCAGAGCACCTGGTTCCCGTATCGCACAGTGAGAACGCTGTGTCTATTGATGGATTTATTGGCATACCAGCCATAGCCCGAGGCAACAGGGCCAACGAGATACTGTATTGCAATGGCAGGCTCTTCCGTTCCAAGACGATGACTATGGCACTGGAAATGGGATACGGCAACCGACTGATGAAAAAACAGTACCCGTTTGCGTGTCTTAATATTCGAGTATCTCCATGGGCGGTGGATGTGAATGTACACCCACAGAAGACGGAGGTTCGCTTTGCTGAGGAGAACAAGGTGGCAGATGCGCTGAGACACGCAGTAGCCAATGCACTTGAAGAGGGAAACTCTATTCCGGAGGCGCTGCTTAGTGCCAGAAAGACATCCCAATATGTGCCGGAGCCAGACCCAGAGGTGCAACAGATCCTGGCAGAAATACAGGTGCAGGAGCCTGTAACGCCATATGTGTCAAAGATAGAGGGAAAACCAGCAGAAACCGTCGTTTCTCCTACAGTTTTAGATAAGGAGACAAAAACGACTGTAATTGAGCATATTTATCAGCCAAAATCATATGTTGTGACTCAGGCAGAGCCTGTGGAGCAGCCTGTGGTGGCACCTCGCCAGCATGAACCACAGCAGCCTAAGGGCAACAGGGAGTTCGATGGCATGGAGTATGTGGGCACTCTTTGGAACACTTATCTCATGTTCCAGCGAGGCACAGATGCCATACTGATCGACCAGCATGCCGCCCATGAGCGCATCAGGTTCGAGAGATTGTTGGCAGAGTATCATCGTGGAGAAATTGCCCAGCAGCAAATGTTGTTCCCGATTACGGTACCTTTGACCACCACAGAATACTCCTCAGTATTTGCATACACTCGGGACTTTGAGGCGCTGGGTGTGGAGTTCGAGGATTTTGGAAAAAACACCGTAGTTATCAGGGCCATTCCCGTTAATGCCGATCCGGAGGGCTTTGCAGAAACCTTCGTCTATATGTTGGACAGCCTGATGAATGGACAAAAGGTAGAGATCAGGGCAGAGTCATTCCTGTACAAAATCGCTTGCACAGGAGCAGTTAAGGCCAATCAACGACTGCAAAAGCCCCAAATAGACCAGCTGGTAGAGGACCTTAAGGCCTTGGACAATCCATTTAACTGTCCCCACGGCAGACCTACAGCAATAAAGCTTTCTACAACAGACGTGGAAAAAATGTTCCGGAGAATATTATGACAAAGCCATTGGTTCATATAGTTTGCGGCCCAACCGCATCAGGCAAAACCGCATATGGCATTGATCTGGCCCTCCGCAGTTCGGGGGAGGTAGTTAATTGTGACTCGATGCAGGTCTATAAGTACTTGGACATTGGCACAGGTAAGCCCACTCAGGAGGAAATGCAGGGGATCCCTCATCACCTGATGAGCGTGCTGGAGCCGCGAGAATTCTACAGCGTAGCCAGGTACAAGGAGGATGCAGTCAGAACTATAGAGGACATACTTAGCCGCGGCAAGACACCAATTGTGGTGGGAGGTACAGGCCAGTATGTCAGCGCCCTTATGGACAATATACAGTATACGGAGACTGAAACCGACGAGGAACTGAGGGCTTCGCTGCAACAGGTGGCCCAGACAGAGGGTACAGAGGTGCTGTACAACAGATTGCAGGAGTCAGATCCTAAGGCCGCACAGCGTCTGTCGCCCGGCGATACCAAGAGGATTATCCGGGCACTGGAGATTAAGCTGATAACAGGCAGGTCAATACTGGACATGGAGGCAGAGTCCAGGCTGCAGGAGTCACCGTACCAATTCCAGGTTCATATGATGGACATGCCCAGGGAAGTGTTGTACGACAGGATTAACCGCAGGGTGGACATTATGGTGGAGCGTGGCCTCATACAGGAGACAGAGATGTTCATGAGCTGGAATTTGCCGGAATCATGCCCCTGCGCCAAGGCCATTGCATATAAGGAGATGGCGGCCTACATCCGTGGTGAACAGACCCTGGAGGAGGCCAAGGACTACCTGAAGCAAAAGACCCGCAATTATGCCAAGCGACAGCTTACATGGTTCAGGAATAAAATAAGGCAATAATTGGCAAAGAGTCAAAAATAGTGTGCTTTTTTGGTGGAATACGGAAGTGTAATTTTCCCAAAATAAGATATAATTTACCGTGATGCGCATCTAAATGTGGTCAAAAATATAAATTATACATTATCGAAGGGAAGATTCTATGGAAAGAGAGAATAAGAACAAGGGAATCAACATTCAGGACGTTATTTTGAACCATGTCCGCAAGACAAACAACCCTGTTACCATTTTTATTACAAATGGTGTACAGATCAGGGGATTCGTCAAGGCATTTGACAACTTTATAGTGGTGCTTGAGTCCGATGGCAGACAGCAGATGATTTATAAGCATGCTATCTCCACCATTTCGCCCACAAGGCCCATGGATGTCCTGTTTACATCTTCTTCTGATGATGAATAATTGATTGTCTGAATTGGTTTGTGACCCGCCGAGCAGTCGGCGGGTTTTTTTATTGCAAAAAACCTCCACCAGAGGGTGGAGGCAGGCAAGTTATTTGTTTGTTGAAGAATAATCTACTCTAAAATAGTAATAGTGTACGTTTCCATCAGTGTCCACTAGTTGAACTAGATAGCTCCAGATGGGATATTCTTGAACCCAACCACCGCCATACCAAAAAGCTGTTTCGATAGTAGCCTTATTGCCATTTATGGTTGTTTCTACAGCTAGATCTAAATAGCCGTTTAGTTCTACATCAATATTGTTGTCATCTACTGACGATACTCTAGAAACAGAGCATTTCTCAATATCAAAATCCGTTTCGAAAGTCACCTTAGTAATTTTGCCACCGTTGGAGGTAATGTTATCATAGTTTGCTTTGTAATCTTGTATTATTGCCTTGACTTCATTGTTGAATTCATCTTTAGTAGATGGCATTTTTCCTTCTCTAGCCTTCATTACGGTTTGTGTGGAGTCTTGTTGAGCGCAAGCCACAATTGAAAAGACTAGGACTACAGATAAAAGAATAACCATTAATTTCTTCATATGAAGGTCTCCTTTGTGAATGTTAAGTTATGTATATCCAACTAAATTATACTAAAGATACGAAATAAACGCGAAAAAGTTCAAAGTGTCTTCTGCTAGAACGACCCACGGCATCTATAAATCTCCTCGATGCATGGGGCATAGGAGTCGTACTTTTTGCTGCCATATAGTCTTCGTTAAAACCATTAATAAAAGCGCTCACACCTAAATAGTATGAGCTGCGGGGAAGATTAAAACTTAATTACGTAATAAATTACGTAGGCCCAACCCAGGATGCCGTGGAGGATGGCTTTGCCAATGGAACCCCACATATCGTAGGATAGAATCATGGCTAGGATAGAACCAAGTTCTATGGCAGCTTGAGGGTCGGCCTTCACACTAAAGTAAAACCTCTTCTTTTCCTTGCCGTAAATAATGCGCTCGATGGAGACGTCAAAGAACTCTGCAATTTGTTTGAGTGTATCTATATCAGGTTGGGTCTTGCCATTTTCCCAGTTAGATACGGCTTGGCGTGTTACGTGGAGTTGTTCTGCTAGCTGGTCCTGTGTAAGCTTTTTTTCTTTTCTAAGATTTTTGATGCTTTTTGCTACTTCGTTCATGTTAATCACCTCACAGTTAGTATATCAACGTAAGGGAAAAATGGTAAGCAACGCTTTGTTGCTATTGCATTTTCAGGGGCATTTTGCCATGCAATTGTATGTTGCTGTATAGGTTTTACCTCACAAACTCCACAAAAACCTGATTACCCAGGTCAAGACCTACGTCTGTCAGGTGGATATGTCCATTTTCCTTAACGAGCAGTCCGCGACCTGTCAGGCTGTCCACCACACCAGGATATGCCTGGTCAACAGTCACGCCAAATGTGGCCTCAAAAGCAGTCAGGTTAATGCCCTCCAGCATGCGAAGCCCGGTAAACATGAACTCTGTCATGTGATCATCTGTGGAACGCTTTTCCAGCAATATGCCAGGGTCCTGGTTGTTGGTCAGATCCTGAGTCCATGTGTCCAAGGAATCTGGATTTCCAAACCTTTCGCCACGCATCAGCGAGTGGGCAGATGGCCCGACGCCCAGATAATCCTTGTCACGCCAATACCTTATGTTGTGCTGAGACTGGCGGCCCGGCTGTGCCCAATTGGAGATTTCGTACTGCTCATATCCTGCCTTGGATAGCATCTTCCTGTATGCGTAGTACATCTGGCGCTCAACATCCTCGGGAGGGAGAGTGAACCTGCCCTCGTCCAGCATCCTTTCCAGCGCAGTACCCTCGTCAATCATAAGGCTATATGCAGAAATGTGTTCGGGCTTAAGTTTAATCAGGTAATCAATGTCACGGGTCACATCCTCCAATGTCTGGCCGGGGAACCCAAAGATCATATCTACGGAAATGTTGTCAAAGCCAGCCTGGCGGGCAAGTCTGTAGGACTCCTCAAAAATATGTCTGTTGTGGATGCGGCCTATCAAGGCAAGTGTGTCGTTGTTGGAGGACTGGAGGCCCATGCTGAGCCTGTTGGCCCCGATTGTTCTCATGGCCTGCAGTTTGTCCATGTCCAATGTGCCAGGGTTGGACTCGAATGTGAACTCTGACACGGAACTAGTGTCAAAGTATGTGTGAATGATCCTGCCAAGCTCTCTGAGTTCGCCAGGAGACAGTAGAGAGGGTGTGCCGCCGCCTACAAAAATGGTATCCAAAGACAGCCTGCCATACTTGCCAGCCTTAATCTCGCACTCCCTTTCCAGCATTTGCAGATATTTCTCCGCAAGAGAAAACTGTTCCCCGCAGGGAACAGAATAGAAACCACAATATATGCACTTATGCCTGCAAAAGGGAACGTGAATGTATAGTCCGACAGTGCTCATATCAGTCAATCTTGAGGATCTCCATAAAGGCCTCCTGTGGGATCTCCACAGTACCAAACTGGCGCATACGCTTTTTGCCCTCTTTCTGCTTCTCGAGCAGCTTTTTCTTACGGGTAATGTCGCCACCATAACACTTGGCAGTAACATCCTTGCGGTAGGCGCGGACTGTCTCACGGGCAATAATCTTGCCGCCGATGTATGCCTGAATCGGAACCTCGAACTGCTGTCTCGGGATAACCTCCTTGAGGCGCTCTGCCAGCTTACGGGCTCTGGGATATGCATTATCCTTGAACACGATAAATGACAGGGCATCAACAATCTCGCCATTCATGTAGAAGTCCAATTTGACCAGCTCAGACTGGGCGTAGCCCTTAAGTTCATAGTCAAAAGAGGCATAACCCTTGGTGCGGCTCTTGAGGGAATCAAAGAAGTCGTAGATAATCTCGTTAAGTGGAATCTCGTATTCCAAAATAACTCTGGTCACATCCAGATACTTCATGTCGAGGTAGACGCCGCGTCGCTCCTGTACCAGCTGCATAATGTTGCCCACATACTCCTTGGGGGTCATGATGGATGCAGATACAATGGGCTCCTCCATATACTCAATCTCCGTAGTGGGTGGCAGGTTAGAGGGGTTGTCCAGGTCTATGACAGTGCCGTCAGTTTTGTGAACCTTGTAAATAACGCTGGGAGCAGTGGTGATGATGTCCATGTTGTACTCCCTCTCAAGGCGCTCCTGGATAATCTCCATGTGGAGCAGGCCCAGGAATCCGCAGCGGAAACCAAATCCCAGAGCAGCCGATGTCTCAGGCTCAAAGTGGAATGCAGCATCATTTAACTGCAACTTCTCCATGGCCTCCTTTAGCTCATCATACTCGGAGCCGTCCAAAGGATAAATGCCGCTGTATACCATGGGATGGACCTCATGGTAACCAGGCAAGGGCTCTGTGGCAGGTCTGCTGTCCAGAGTAATGGTATCACCAACTGTGATGTCTCTTACGTTCTTGATGCTGGCAATGATGTAGCCAACCTCGCCGGCAAGCAGTTCCTTAGTAGGAACGTAACCGCCTGGCTTAAAATATCCAAGCTCTGTAATCTGGTATACGGAGCCGGAGTTCATAAATCTGATGGAGTCACCTGTCTTGACAGAACCATCCTTAATGCTGGTGTGGACGATAACGCCCTTGTAACTGTCGTAATATGAGTCGAAAACCAGGCCCTTAAGAGGGGCATCCTCGTCTCCGTTGGGACAGGGCAGGGTATCAATAATGCGGTCGAAAACCTCGGGAATATTAATCTTATTCTTGGCAGAAATGCAGGGGGCCATGGAGGCGTCAATACCAATTACGTCCTCTATCTCTGCTCTGGCTGACTCGGGGTCTGCGCTGGGCAGATCAACCTTATTGAGAACCGGCAGAATCTCCAGGTCGTTGTCGATAGCGAGGTATACGTTGGCCAGGGTCTGGGCCTCTACACCCTGTGCTGCATCCACGACCAAAACAGCTCCCTCACATGCAGCAAGGGAACGAGAAACCTCGTAGCTAAAGTCCACGTGTCCGGGAGTGTCAATCAGGTTCAATATATACTCATGTCCATCGGAATGCTTGTACACCATGCGGACGGACTGGGCCTTGATGGTGATGCCGCGCTCCTTCTCCAGGTCCATGTTGTCCAGAACCTGATTCTCCATCTCGCGGGCAGTCAAAACACCTGTTGCCTCAATGAGCCTGTCAGCCAAAGTGGACTTACCATGGTCAATATGGGCGATAATACAAAAATTGCGTATATATTTCTGTCGATCTGACATACAAAGTCTCTCCATACATAAAATGCTGGGTTAATTTTACACTAAAAGAAAGGTAGCGTAAAGTTGCCAAAATTTCCATATTTCCAAATTCATGATACGGGTTTTTCTGCGAATACTAACTTAAAAAAGGAAAAATTATGGAAGAGAAGTTAAATCAGGGAGAATTCCCCACGCCTGAGTCAGGAGATGTGGGAGATTCCACAGATAAAACAAGATTGTGCAGACAGCTTTCTGATCAGATGATGGACGAGAGCAGATCAAAAAATGGAGTCAGAATGTGCCAGGTCAGGACAGACATGGCAGTGGAAAGTGTTACGGATGCAGGAGAGACGCCCAAGGGCACCAAAGTCCACCAGGAGACGCCCGAGGATGGAATCAGGCTGACAAAGGTGGTCATAATGGAGCCTCAGGCTGCAGAAAGCCTGGGAAAGCCAATGGGAACATATTTGACCGTGGACATCGAAACAACAGATATAGACAGCGAGCCTCGCTGCTACGATGCGTGCGTTGACGTGTGCACACAATGTCTGCAGGAACTTTGCGGAGATCTGGACGAGGACAAGACCATAATGATTTTGGGTCTGGGCAACAGATATGTTACTGCAGACAGTCTGGGAACCAAGGTGACAGAGCAGGTGCTGGTAACGCGACATATGTGGGGAGTCGTTCCGGAGGAAATGACCAGGGGAATTCGTTCAATGTGCGCCATTGCCCCAGGGGTAATGGGTATTACGGGCATAGAGACTGCAGAGACAGTCCGAGGAATTGTCGATACAGTAAAGCCTGGTTTGGTCGTGGTAATAGATGCTCTGGCCTCCCGTAGCATAGAGAGATTGGGCAGGTCCGTTCAGTTTACAGATAGCGGTATAGTGCCAGGGTCGGGAGTGGGCAATCGCAGAATGGAATTGTCCCGCAAGACGCTGGGCGTTCCAGTTATAGCAGTAGGTGTTCCCACAGTAGTCGATGCTGCCACTTTGGCGTCGGAGGCAGTGGAACTAACTATCTCATCTCTGAAGGAGAAAATGGAGGAACATAGCAGCAAGGAGCGAGAGCTGTTTGGCCTGCTGGACGACCTGAACTCCCATCAAAAACAATTGTTGTTCAGAGAAGTTCTGTACCCTCGCATCGGGGACATGGTTGTGACACCAAAGGATGTGGATGCACTCATAGAAAAAATGTCGGCAGTTATTTCTGCTTCTATTAACATGGCATTTCATGGAGTAAACACCAGAAAACAGGCGGAGGAATACCTATGGACAAACGTCGAGTAGCTCTGTGGGCATCCATGTTTGTGCTGGCACTACTGTTTCTGATAGAGGCATTTACAGGGGCAGAGGCAGAACGTAGCGTCAGGGTTATAATCGATCCTGGACATGGGGGACAGGATTCGGGCAGCACCTACGATGGTGTGGAAGAGAAGGTTCTCAACTTAAATATAGCCAAGTATCTGGCCCAGGAATTGGAGAGTAGAGGTATCTCCTATGTGCTCACCAGAGAGGACGACAGCTTTGTGGCATTGGACGCCAGAGCCAGGATTGCCAATCAGTACGAGGGGGAGATATTCGTAAGCATCCATCACAATGCCATCAAAAACGCCACCTCGGCAAATGGCACGGAAACCCTGTATTACCCCTCACAGGGGGAGAATTCTGCGCTGTCAGGAGAGGAACTGGCACGAATAATCCAGACAAAGCTTGTGAGCCAGTTAGGCACCAGGGACAGGGGAGTAATTTCAAGGACAAATTTGGCGGTTATCCGCAAGACAAACATGCCTGCATGCATTGCAGAAATAGGGTATTTGTCTAATCCGTCAGAGAGGGGACTGATGGTAACGGAGGACTTTCAGCGGTTGGCAGCCAAGGCTTTGGCAGACGGAATTCAGGCGGCCTTGGAGGCAATAGATACAAAGGGGACAAAAGCTCCTTGAGGAGTTGGAGACTGCTGTCACCCCAGGTGAATGCATTTCATTGCAAAGAAATCCAGACACAACAAATCAACTTCAGTTACAACAGATAGGATGACTCAAGTCCCTGCAAAACAAGGCGCTTTTTGTGTGTTTTGACTACGCAGGATACCCCTTTCAGGATTGACAAAAACCATTGCATGAAATAAAATTTATAGAGGTTTTTAAGAGAGGAGCGGGCCCAATATGATGTATCACATGTGTAACATGATAATGCTCGTTTTGGCCTACTAATCGTTCTCTTAAAATGCGAGATTTCGATTTGCAGGCGTCTTTGGTTATAACCATTGGACGCCTTTATTTTTTACACGGCAGGATAGTGCTGTTTCAGGAGGTTTAATATGGACAACAGACAGGGATTGGGGACTAAATGCGTACAGGGCGGTTATACACCTGGCAATGGAGAGCCCAGGCAGATACCGATATACCAGAGCACCACATTTAAGTACGCCACCAGCTCAGACATGGGCAAGCTTTTTGACCTGGAGGCCAGTGGCTACTTCTATACCAGATTGCAGAACCCTACCAATGATTACGTTGCAGCTAAGTTGACAGAGCTTGAGGGGGGCACCGCAGGCATGCTCACATCCTCTGGACAGGCAGCTAACTTCTTTGCGATTTTCAATATTGCAGGAGTGGGAGATCATGTGGTCAGCACTTCCAGCATTTATGGCGGCACATACAACCTCTTTGCGGTTACGATGAAGCGTATGGGCATTGACTTTACCTTTGTTTCACCTGACTGCACAGCAGAGGAGCTGGACGCAGCATTCAAGCCGAATACCAAGGCCGTATTTGGAGAAACTATTGCTAACCCTGCATTGACAGTTCTTGACTTTGACAAATTTGCATCTGCAGCTCACAAGCATGGCGTACCACTTATCGTTGACAACACATTCGCCACACCCGTTAACTGCAGACCCTTTGAGCATGGTGCAGATATTGTCACACATTCCACAACCAAGTATCTTGATGGCCACGGCGTTTCCGTAGGCGGTGCTATTATCGACAGCGGCAAGTTTGACTGGACACAGTATCCAGACAAGTTCCCCGGACTTTGCACTCCCGACGACAGTTACCACGGCGTAACATATACAGAGAGATTCGGCATCGAGGGCGCATTTATTACTAAGGCCACAGTACAGCTCATGAGAGATTTTGGAGCAATCCAGTCCCCTCAGCATGCCTTCTATATCAACCTGGGCATGGAGAGCCTACATGTTCGCATGAAGAGACATTGTGATAATGGACTTGCAGTTGCCAGGTTCCTGCAGAATCACCCTAAGGTAACCTGGGTCAGATACCCTGGCCTGCCTGGAGACGACCAGTATGAGCTGGCACAGAAGTACATGCCATCAGGCACATGCGGTGTAGTCAGCTTTGGCGTAAAGGGTGGCAGAGCTGCAGCAGAGGCCTTTATGGGCAAGCTTAAGCTGGCTGCCATTGAGACACACGTTGCAGATGCCAGGACTTGTTGCCTGCACCCTGCCAGCGCCACACATAGACAGATGAATGACGACGAATTGGCTGCAGCCGGAGTATCACCTGACCTGGTAAGGTTCTCATGTGGTATCGAGGATGCAGAGGATCTTATTGCAGACATTGCACAGGCATTGGAGGACTAATTAGATGCCCATCAAAATTCCCAACGAGCTACCTGCAGCAAAGGTGCTCACCGACGAGAATATCTTCATAATGACAGAGACCAGGGCTATCCAGCAGGATATGCGTCCTTTGCAGATTTTGGTGCTCAATTTGATGCCCACCAAGGTGGCCACAGAGACACAGCTGGCCAGACTTCTCAGCAATACCCCATTACAGGTGGAGCTGGAATTAATGCAGACAGCTACACACAAGGCTAGGAATACCTCTGAGGAGCACATGCTCAAGTTTTATACCACCTTTGACAAGGTCAAGGACAGGTATTTTGACGGCATGGTCATAACTGGTGCACCGGTAGAGCAGATGGACTTTGAGCAGGTTACTTATTGGGAGGAGCTTTGTGAGATAATGGAGTGGTCCAAGACCCACGTTCACAGCACATTCCATATCTGTTGGGGAGCACAGGCAGGACTCTATTACCATTATGGCATACCTAAGGTCCCCCTGGAGAATAAGCTGTTTGGCGTATTTCCACACAAGGTAGAGAGACGTTCATCCATGCTCATGAGGGGCTTTGACGACGAGTTCTACGCACCACATTCCAGACACACTACAGTCGAGAGGTCAGCCATTGAGGCTTGCCCCAAGCTCAAGATTCTGGCAACCTCTGAGGAGGCAGGCATATATGCTCTGGCTACCGAGGGAGGCAGACAGGTATTTATTACAGGACATTCAGAGTATGACCCCAACACATTGGACGCAGAGTATCGCAGGGACAAGGCTTTGGGACTGCCAATTGAGGTTCCCAAGTATTACTATCCCGGAGACGATGATACTCAGGCTCCCATTGTCCGCTGGCGTAGCCATGCTCACTTGCTCTATTTTAACTGGCTTAACTACTTTGTTTACCAGACTACACCTTACGAGATAGACAAAATTACGCCAATGGTTTAGGTTTTAGCCTTATCCGCTTTTACTAAACATCATCAGGAGACAAAAATGGAAGACCAACTTTCTTTATTTGGCAGTGCATCAGAGAATATCGACAACACTCAAATAGCAGAAAAGATACGTAATCTCTGTGATTTTCTCAACTATCACAGTCACCTTTATTATGTGCTGGATAAGCCAGAGATAGAGGACCACGAATACGACAAGGCCTTCCGCCAGTTGTCTGATTTGGCCGCTCAGTATCCCGACCTCATGCCGCAGGATTCGCCCCTGGCCAGAGTGGGAGGACAGGTGTTGTCCGGGTTTGAAAAGGTTAATCACGAGGTGCCCATGCAGAGCTTGGAGGATCTGTTCAGCATGGAGGAGGTCATGACCTGGGTGCAGGAGCTGACATCCAAATATGGCGAGGACATAGTTTTTTCTGTGGAGCACAAGATAGATGGTTTATCCGCAGCGGCTCTGTACAGAGACGGCATGTTGGTGAGAGGAGCCACCAGAGGCAATGGCCTTGTGGGAGAGGATGTTACAGACAATATGCGCACCATCGGATCCCTGCCACTATCTATTAAGGGAGCACCATCTCTGTTGGAGGTTCGCGGAGAGGTGTATATTTCTAAGGCGGATTTTGCAGAGCTCAACAGACAGGCAGACGAAAATGGCCAGCAACCATTTGCCAACCCTCGCAATGCAGCGGCAGGTTCCTTGCGTCAGTTGGACTCCAGGGTAGCAGCCAAGAGACATCTTAATATTTTCATATTCAACATACAGCGCAGTTCTGAGGAACTGGACATAATCAGCCACACACAGGGCTTTGAATACCTGCGCAGTCTGGGATTCAGCGTCATCAAAAATTATAAGCGGTGCAGAGGAGCCCAGGAGGTTTGGGATGCCATCTGCCAAATAGGCCAGGATAGAGCCACATTGCCATATGATATAGACGGAGCCGTAATCAAAGTGGATGATCTGGCCCTCCGACAGGTCATAGGAGGTACCAGCCATGCACCAAAATGGGCAGCGGCCTACAAGTACCCACCAGAGCAGCAACCCACAGTGGTTACAGATATTACAATACAGGTTGGTCGTACAGGTGTTCTGACACCTACTGCCGAACTGGAGCCCGTAAGGTTAGCCGGATCTACAGTAACCAGAGCCACCCTACACAATGCCGACTATATCAGGGATAAGGATATCAGGATTGGAGATACGGTGTGGGTCCAAAAGGCAGGGGATATCATTCCGGAGATTGTCAAGGTGGACTTGTCCAAGAGACCACAGGACAGTGTGCCATATAGTTTCCCCAAGGCATGCCCGGTATGTGGTTCACAGGTTGTCAGGGAGAACCAGGAGGTGGCATGGAGATGTACATCTACCGCATGTCCTGCACAGTTAGTCAGGAGTGTTATTCACTATGTACAGAGAGATGCCATGAACATAGAGGGACTAGGAGATGCGCTGGCAGAAACATTGGTCAGCACAGGCATTATCTCAGACGTGTCCGACCTATACAGATTGACAGAGCGTAGAGCAGAAGTGGAGGCATTGGACAAAATGGGTCCCAAATCCACGGACAATCTGCTGGATGCCATAGACAAGTCCAAATCCGCAGGGTTGGACAAATTGTTGTATGGTTTGGGCATTCGTCACGTGGGCAAACATACAGCCAAGATGATTGCCAGAACCTATCCGTCCATTCACCAGTTGATGGATGCCAGCCAACAGGACCTGGCTGCCGTTGAGGATGTGGGTGAGATTATAGCCCAATCTGTCATCAGGTACTTTGCCCAGCCAGGCAATCGTGAGTTGGTGAGCAGACTGGAGGCATATGGAGTCAAGGTAACCTATGACAGTTCCGTAGGCAGCAACAAATTTGCAGGCATGAATATTGTGGTCACAGGCAAGTTGGAGCATTTTGGCAGGGATGAGATTAAGGACCTGATCCAGGCCAACGGAGGCAAATCTTCGGACAGTGTTTCAAAGAAAACCACATATGTGCTTGCAGGAGAGAACAGCGGGTCTAAAGAGACCAAGGCCAGGCAATTAGGCATTCCCGTTATATCCGAGGCACAGTTTATTGAGATGTTGGAGCAATAAACAATGCAACAAATTGCTACTCCTGGGAAACATAAGTTTAGCACTATGTTTTGGAGGACGCAGATGAACAGATTTGCCAGGGGAATGGCCATGGGAATGATGGCAGGAGTTGCAGTAGGGGCAGCCGCAGAGATGTGGATGCTTGCCAGCAATGAGAAGAAGAGCAAGATGGTCAGGAAGGGCAAGAGAGTCCTGAATGACATGATGGACTAAATGCAAAACTGTCGGGAGACGAGAGTCTCCCGGTATGTTTAATCAGGAGGGAAAATGTATATTAGCAACAAAGGAATAGCAATCCCGGAGATATGGCTTCCAGGAGAGCAAGTAGATAAGACAAGGTGGGCATGTATTGCATGTGACCAGTACACATCTCAGCCCGAATATTGGGAAGAGGTCGAAAACCAGGTTGGAGACGCACCATCGACCTTGAGGATGATGTTGCCTGAGGTCTATTTGCCAGCGACGGAGGCGGCTCTGTCTCTCATAGACGCACACATGGCACAGTACATGGAGAACGGCACCCTGACAAACAAGGGAGAATACGTTACATACATTGAGAGAGGTAGCTCCAATGGCAAGACACGCCACGGTTGGCTCTTGGCAATCGATTTGGAAAAGTATGATTTTGATTCTGCCAAAAATGCGTTAATAAGGGCATCGGAGGCAACGGTTATCAGCAGAATTCCCCCGCGCGTCAAGATCAGGGCCAGTGCCAGACTTGAGATGCCCCACATCATGCTGTTGGTAGATGACCCTAAGTTTGTGTTGGATGCAGTCACATCCGAGGGATCCATGGAAAAGGTATACGACATAGAACTTATGTCCAATGGTGGTCACCTTACGGGTTATAGATTGTCCCAGGAGACGGCCCTGCCCTTGATCGAGGCAATGGAGTCCATGGAGTCAGAGGGAGGAATGTTGTTTGCAGTGGGGGATGGTAACCATTCTCTGGCATCTGCCAAGACATATTGGGAGCAGCTTAAGTCCGAGGGAGCAGACCAGGATCATCCAGCACGTTTTGCACTGGTGGAGGTTGTGAACATTCACGACAACGCGCTGGACTTTGAACCCATTCATAGAGTGGTGACGGGAGCGGAGATATCTGAATTTTTTGATGAGATGACTGCTTATTTTGCAGGAGAAGGAATCCAGCTGGAGGGACAGGGCAACGAGCCCATATTCACCCTTTATGCGGATGGTATGGAGATTCCCGTTTATACAGAGGCTAATATTCCAATGGTGGTAAAACCAATTCAGGAGTTCCTGGACGCATTTGTTGCTGGCGCAGAGGTTGAGATAGATTATATCCACGGAGAGGGCGACCTTAAGTCAATCTGTGATCGCGACAACGGAATCGGAATCTTGCTCCCAGCCATATCAAAGGCTGGCGTGATGGAGAGCGTATCCAGGAGCGGAGCATTGCCACGAAAGGCGTTTTCTATGGGAGAGGCCATGGATAAGCGATATTACATGGAATGCAGAAGGATTCGTAAGTGAAAAGTTCAGTTAAGAGATAAGAGTTAAGAGTGAAAAGTTCAGTTAAGAGATAAGAGTTAAGAGTGAACAAAGTGGGATAGATAAAAGTTAAAAGTGAAGAGTGAAGAGTGAAAAGTGAAAAGTTATAAGTTCGCCAACTATTCGCTAACCAACTTTATTATCTCTTATCTCTTAGCTATTAGCTAAGAATGCACCGTTCGGGCAGGAAAACGGACAGTATAGCCGTTATTTGAGAATTATAAAAGACAGGATGATAATATAAAACTAAATTCATTTAAGGAGGAAGAGATGTCAACTATTAACACATCTAAGGCCAAGGCATGGCCTATACTTAAGAGGGTTATCCCCATAACACTGGCAGTGATTGCTCTACTGATTCTGGTATTTAACAGCTTTTATGTTCTGGAATCAGGCGAGGAGGCCGTTGTCTGCAGATTTGGAGCATATTCTCACACCGATTCCCAGGCAGGTATTCGATTTAAGGTGCCATTTGTAGACACCGTCTACAAGGAGAATGTCAGCAGCGTCAGACGCTATGAGTTTGGCTACAAGACCGATGCATCCGCCACGAACAAGATTACATATTCTGATTCTGAGGATGATGTCATGATGCTCACCAGCGATGAGTGTCTGGTTGACGTTGAGTGCAGTGCACAGTATATGATTTCCGACCTGTACACATATCTGTTCAAGACAGAGAAGCCTGACGAGACATTTGCTGTATTGGTTAAGACAGCTCTCCGCAGAGCCATTGCAAACCACACACTTGACGAGTCCATGACAGACAACAAATCCGCAGTTCAGCAGGAGATCTTCGATGACCTGCAGAATATGTGCAAGGAGTATAAGCTGGGCCTCACAGTAATGAACGTTCAGTTGCAGGACGTTAACCCACCAGAGGAGGTGCAGAGCGCATTTAAGGATGTTGCCAGCGCCAGAGAGGATAAGTCCACATACATAAACGAGGCAAACAGCTACGCCAACGAGATTATCCCAATTGCCAGAGGTAAGGCACAGTCTGTGACAAATTCCGCAGAGGCATATGCACAAACAAAGATTGCTACAGCAGAGGGAGATGTGGCGGCATTTGTCGCGCTATATGAGCAGTTCTCACAGTACGAGGATGTCATGAAGACACGTATGTATTTGGAGACCATTGAGGAAGTTTTGGGTGGTGCCACCGTATATATTATGGACGAGGACACCAGCAACGTTAATACGCTGTTACCCCTTAAGGCAATAACAGAGGGAAAGTAGGAGGCCACCATGAAGAAGAAAATAATCATTACATTAGTGCCTGTATTGGCCATAATTATTGCCGGCATGGCATACTTCACAGTTGATGAGACACAGCAGGCAGTTATCTCGCGATTTGGCGAGATTGTAAAGGTAGTAGTCCCAGAGGAAAGTTACGAGACAGTTAAGGCTGAGCTGGCCAATGACCCCCGTTTTTCCAAGGTTCAGGTTGAGCAGGGCAGAGGACTCTTTTTTAAGGTGCCTTTTGTTGACACCGTGCAGTACTTCTCAACTCAGCTGTATACATACGACGCATCTGCCAGAGAGGTTATAACTTATGACAAAAAGTCTGTCACCATCGACAACAGTGCACAGTGGCAGATTACCAATCCAGTACTCTTTAAGGTAAGTATTGGTAGCGTCAACAGCGCACAGAGCCGTATTGACGATTTGCTGTACTCCAAGATGAATGAGAAGGTTGGTAAGATTACTGCAGCAACCCTTATTTCTGACAGGGTGACATCCGAACAGATGCTCGTTGATATTGCAGATGAAAACAACACAACACTCAACCAGTATGGAATGAATATCACATTTGTTCGTATTAAGAAGGCAGACTATCCTGAGGAGAACTACAACAATATCTACGATCGTATGATCGCAGAGCGTAACCAGATGGCAACTCTGTACCGTTCAGAGGGTCAGGAGGAGTCCCTTAAGATTAAGTCCGACGCAGACAAGCAGGCCGCAGTTATCACAGCTGAGGCGGAGAAGCAGGCCGCCATTACCAGAGGTCAGGCAGATGCAGAGGCAGCGAGGATTTACAACGAGGCCTATGATATAGACAAGGACTTTTACGAATTCTACAGAACACTTATGGCATACAAGGAGAGCCTTAAGGACTCAGAGACCACTATCATCATAGATAAGGATTCTCCCTTCGCCAAGTATTTGTTCGGAAACTAATAACTTTGCAGTTTTGGCATAGTTGATTATTCACTGCGAGCAGTGTTTCGCAGTACTGGAGGAAACATGACAGATTACATTATTATTGGACTGCTGGCTGTCCTGATTGTAGTGGTTGTAGTGCTTATTGCGCAGATCCGCGGGCTCAAGTCTGCCAAAGCAGGAGAGCAGGATAATTCTAAGGAGCAGATCCGCAACATGGAGAGCCAGATTCGACATGATTTAGCAGACTCTCGCCGCGAGATGAATCAGGCTATGCAGAGCATGAGCAATCAGATTGTCAAAGGTCAGTTGGATATGCTCAAGGCCCAGGCAGAGCAGTCTGATAAAATGTACAGCCACATGACTAACCAGACAAAGGAGATTAACGAGACCCTGTCCAGGTCGGTAAAGGATCTTCAGGGAAGCAATGAGAAGAAACTTGACGAGATGAGGGCTGTGGTAGATGAGAAACTGACTGCCACCCTTAAGGAGAGGTTGGATACCAGCTTTAAGCAGGTTGGCGATCAGCTGCAGAACGTATACAAGTCCATGGGCGAGATGAAGGAATTGGCCGGAGGAGTTTCAGAACTCCAGCGAGTATTGACCAATGTCAAATCCAGAGGAACATGGGCCGAGGTTCAGTTGGGCAATATCCTGGAGCAGACCCTCACAGAGAATCAGTTTATCCGCAACGCCTCCATTCGCAACAATCGGGAGCGCGTGGAGTTCGCCATCAAGATTCCTTCCAGAGAGAAGGATGGGGAATATGTATTGCTTCCCATAGATTCCAAGTTCCCTCAGGAGGAATATGTCAAGCTACAGGAGGCTGCGGACAGGGCAGACAGAGAGGGTGTAGAGGCCCACGGCAAGGCCTTGGAGGCATCTATCAAGAGGTTTGCATCCACTATTGCAGGACTATATATTGAGGTGCCCAAGACCACAGATTTTGCAATTATGTTCTTGCCAACAGAGGGATTGTATGCAGAGATTTTGCGTCGCCCCGGCTTGGCTGAGGAGTTGCAGAACAAATACAGGATCATGGTGGCAGGCCCCACTACCATAACGGCATTCCTTAACACACTTAATGTGGGATTCAAGACCATCGTATTGGACAAAAAGGCCTCAGAGGTGTGGAAAATTCTTGGAGCTGCCAAGCAACAGTATGAGACATTTGCTGTGGCATTGGAAAAGGCCAAGAAGAAGATCGGTGAGGCGGACAAGGCGCTGGACGATGCAACTAAGAGGAACTCCATTATTCAGGGCAAGCTCAAGAGTGTGGAGGTCTTAGAGGAGCAGGAGTCCAGTGATATATTGGGCCTCGCCCAACCAGGACTTTACATAGCCGATGAGGTGTGAGCTCCATATCTGTTAGCACGACGTTGTGACAGGAGACCACAGCAACCGCTGTATACCCCGCCGGCAATCAGGGCCAGGGCAGGTCCCAATATGGCATATGTGCATATAGTTACCAAGGCAACAGGGGACAGAAAGTCTCGGGAAAAGCCAAATTTAGGCGTGATTAGCCAATCTGCCATCAGGTACGATAATCCCAGTAGTGTGCAGGCAATGATGGATGTAGCGACACCGTAGAGGCTTAGCACCCAAGGGAGAATTGTGGCCAGGGCTACTGCCCAGCCTATGACAGGTACAGAGCAGAAATACAGGGACATATATGATACAGACTGTGCAGAGGGATTCCTAAGTAGCGTTAGGCCAACCCACAGGAATATGGCCACAGGCACACAAATACACAATCTATACAGGCAATAGCGACCCGTGGATTTTAGAAACGTGGTCGCTTTTTTTAGCATGGATTGAGGTAGACGGTTTTCCATAGTAGCTAGAGTCAGAACTGTTCTGCGATTTGTGGAGAGAGAGAACAGGAGCAGGGCAGCTACCGACGTGACTATGACAAAGCTCAGAGGCTGATGAGGAGGGAAGATAGCTCCGGAAACGAGGGTGGAGTTAAAAGTATTACCAGAGCGCAAAAAACTCAAAAGTTGGCAAAACCCCCAGCAGCCTAGGGCATAACAACCTGAGCCTGCCCAGGGAGACAGCCCCCACCTTGTCACCAAATTTGTCAGCAGGTAGTAGCCCAAGCCGAGGAATACAATCCACAGAGTCAGGCTGGCGAGGGTGTTGCCAATACCCTTGCCGGTAATAGTGCTGGAAAAGACTATCCAGGATATTAGTGAGTATGCCCCGAGCAACAGTACAGTAGGGCGAATGTTTGCTTTTTTCACGAGATCCTCCAGGAGATTTTTGTTTGATTATCACCAGTTAAGGCGCAAAATATACAAGGAATAACGCAAACAAATGTTCTTTTGCAGGGCTGTGTCCCTTGATATAGCGTTGTCTATGTGCTAAAATACACAATATTGATGATAATCGGGGGTTTATGCCTGATGGCTAAGAAACAGTACGACAACGAGAGTATCAAGTCACTTAAGGGCCCGGACAAGGTCAGACTTCGTCCAGGCGTTATTTTTGGTTCAGATAGTTTGGAGGGATGTCAGCATTCCTTCTTTGAGATATTGTCCAACTCTATCGACGAGGCTAGAGAGGGTTATGGAGATTTGATTTCCGTTACCAGGCACAGGGACAAGTCCATCACAGTAGTTGATAACGGACGTGGCATACCCCTGGATTGGAACTCCAGAGAGGAGAGATTCAACTGGGAGCTTGTTTTCTGCGAGATGTACGCAGGAGGCAAGTACGACAATAACGCAGGTTCGGATTATGAGTACAGTTTGGGACTCAATGGTCTGGGCAGTTGCGCCACTCAGTTTAGTTCTGAGTTCTTTGATGTTACAGTCTATAGGGATGGATTCAAATATGAGCTCCATTTTGAGAAGGGATACAACATCGGAGGCCTTAAGAAGGAGGCAGTCACTCGTCGCCGTACAGGTACAACCCAGCACTGGAAGCCTGATATCGAGGTTTTCACAGATATAGACATTCCCCTTGAGTACTTTTGTGACGTGCTTAAAAAGCAGGCTGTGGTCAACAGCGGCGTTACTTTCGAGCTTTATGATGAGCAGTCCAAGCAGTCTTTTTCCTACACGTATAAGGATGGTATAGCAGACTACATTAAGGAGTTGGTGGGAGAGACAGCATTTACAGAGATTCAGTTCTGTGAGAGCAACGCCAAGGGTCGTGACCGTGCAGACAAGCCCGAGTATAAGGTTAAGATGCAGGCAGCCTTCTGTTTCTCTAACTCTGTTAACGTTATCGAATATTACCACAACTCCAGCTACCTGGAGTATGGCGGAGCCCCAGACAAGGCCCTTAAGGCAGCCTTTGTTGCAGAGGTGGACAAGTACCTGACATCCAAGGGCAAGTACAACAAGGATGAGTCTAAGGTTACATTCGCAGATATCCAGGACTCCCTGGTCTTTATCATGAACTCATTCTCCACTGTTACCAGTTACGAGAACCAGACCAAGAAGGCCATTACCAACAAGTTTATACAGGATGCCATGACTCGATTCCTCAGGGAGAAGATGGAGGTCTTCTTTATTGAGAACGTCATAGAGGGCGAGCGAGTTTTGGACCAGATTCTTGTTAACAAGCGTAGCAGAGAGAACGCTGAGCGTGCCAGAGTTGCCTCTAAGAAAAAGATGGCAGAGAAGATGGATCTCTCCAACAAGGTTAAGAAGTTTGTTGACTGTAGATCTAAGGAGACAGATGAGAGAGAGCTCTATATCGTAGAGGGAGACTCCGCATTGGGTTCAGTTAAGATGGCCAGGGACTCCGAGTTCCAGGCTGTTATGCCCATCCGAGGTAAGATTCTCAATTGTATGAAGGCTCCTTTGGACACTATTTTTAAGAACGATATTATTACCGACCTGCTCAGGATTTTGGGCTGTGGCGTTGAGGTTACATCTAAGCACAATAAGGATATTGCATCCTTTGATTTAGACAACCTGCGCTGGTCCAAAATTATTATCTGTACAGATGCCGACGTGGACGGATACCAGATCAGGACACTGTGCCTGGCCATGTTCTACAGGTTGGCTCCCACATTGATCAGAGCGGGCAAGATTTTTATTGCTGAGTCACCTCTGTTCGAGATTACGAACAAGGATAATACGTATTTTGCGTACACAGACAAGGAGAAGAATGACATCGTAGCAGGTCTCACAGGCAAAGTTACCATACAGCGTTCCAAGGGACTTGGTGAAAACGAGCCTGACATGATGAAACTTACCACTATGGATCCTGCCACACGTAAACTTATTCAGGTTACACCAGCAGATGTGGACGAGACAGCAGAGACATTCTCCGTATTGTTGGGAGACGACCTGCCAGCTCGTAAGAAGCATATCGAGGAATTTGGACATTTGTATCTGGATTCCCTGGATGTTATGTAAAGGAGAAGACAAATGGCCAAAAAGTCAAAGGACAAGCCGGTGGTTAAGCTGCCACCAGCACCTATACAATATCAGTATATTACAGATACACTTGAGACTAACTACATGCCTTACGCCATGAGCGTAATTTTGTCCCGTGCCATCCCCGAGATTGATGGATTTAAGCCATCTCACCGTAAGCTCCTTTACACCATGTACAAGATGGGCTTATTAAGCGGTAGCAGGACTAAGTCAGCTAACGTTGTTGGTCAGACCATGAAGCTGAACCCCCACGGCGACCAGGCTATCTATGAGACCATGGTAAGATTGTCCCGTGGTAATGAGGCTCTGTTGCATCCCTTGGTAGATTCTAAGGGCAACTTTGGTAAGCAGTATTCCAGAGACATGAAGTTTGCTGCATCCAGATACACAGAGGTGCGTTTGGATAAGATCTGCTCCGAGATTTTCGGAGACATGGACAAGGATGCCGTAGATTTTGTCGATAACTATGATGGCACACTTAAGGAGCCCACATTGCTCCCTGCCACATTCCCCAACATTTTGTGCAATCCAACAGCAGGTATTGCTGTTGGCCTTGCATCCAACATCTGTAGTTTTAACCTCAAGGAGGTTTGCGACGCTACTATTGCATACCTTAACGATCCTGATGTGGATATGATGGACTATATTAAGGGCCCTGATTTTTCTACAGGCGGATACTATGTATTCGATGAGAACGTCCTTCGCAACGTAGTTAATACCGGCAGAGGTTCCTTCAGACTCAGGGCTAAGTACAACTATGACAAGTCAAATAGTTGCATCGAGATTACACAGATTCCATACACAACCTCAGTAGAGGCCATTATGGACACTATCATTGACATGTTCAAGGAGAACAAGGTCAAGGAGATCAACGACATGCGCGACGAGACCGATATTAATGGTCTTAAGATCACCATCGACATTAAGCGTAACGCTGACCCGGATGCCCTGATGCTCAAGCTCTTTAAGTCCACAGCTCTGGAGGATACATTTGGTTGTAACTTTAATGTTTTGGTTGAGGGCAAGCCTATGGTTCTGGGCGTTAAGGGCATTATTGCCGAGTGGGTCAGATTCCGCATGAACTGTGTTCGCAGAGTGCTTACCCATGAGATTAACCGCAAAGAAAGACAGCTTCACCTGTTGGAGGGCCTTAAGAAGATCTTGCTCGATATTGACAAGGCCATTGCAGTTATCCGAGGCACTGAGGAGGACTCTAAGGTTGTACCTAACTTGATGGAGGCATTTGGCATTGACCAGCTCCAGGCAGAGTTTGTGGCAGATATTAAGCTGCGCAACCTTAACAAGAAGTACATTTTGGACAGGACCGCAGATATTGATGATTTGCGCAAGTCTATTGACGATATGACAGCCCTCAGAGGCAGCGACCGCAAGATTCGCAAGTTTATTGCTAACCAGCTGGCAGATATTGCCAAGAAGTATGGTCAGCCCAGACGCACAGAGATTCTCTATGAGGTAGAGGAGTTCCAGCAGTCTCAGGAGGAGCTTATTGACGACTACAACTGTCACGTACTGTTAACCAATGACGGATATTTCAAGAAGGTTCCTGCCACATCCCTCAGGGGCAACCCGGAGCAAAAGGTTAAGGACGGAGATGTTATCGTACAGGAAGGTGACTACACCAACCGCAACGAGATCCTGTTCTTTACCAACAAGCAGAACGTATACAAGTGTAAGCTATATGACATGCCAGAGAGTAAGGCATCCATGCTGGGCAACTATCTGTCCAATGAGCTTAATATGGAGCCAGGTGAGAGGCCAATTAACTATGTAGTTCTTAACAAGTACGAGGGCCATATGGTATTCGTATTTGAGAACGGCAAGGTATCTAAGGTTCCCATGTCAGCATATGAGACAAAGACAAACCGCAAAAAGCTTCAGAACGCATATAGTGACGCGTCTCCACTGGTAAATGCCCTTTACCTCACAGAGGATGCAGATATGGTTCTCTTTAGCAATATTTCTAAGATTATGATCTTTAACACAGCCCTTGTAGCGGCCAAAACTACTAAGAATAACCAGGGAGTTCAGGTTATGACATCCAAAAAGGGAAGTGTTGTCACAAAAGCTCAGTTGCAAAGTATTGCAAATATTGGAAATGAGAAGTACTATCGTGCAAGACATATTCCTGCTGTAGGTAGTTTCCTCAAGAATGAGGATCGCCCCGAAGAGCAGATGACATTGGGAGATATCTGATTTAATGCGTGATGCGCTTAAACTAACCTGGACATTTGTCCGCAAGAATCCTGTTTTTGCCATTGCCACCTTGGCAGCGGCAATTACTACCATATTTGTAA
Organism: Clostridia bacterium; assembly: GCA_045588325.1. Taxonomy (GTDB): domain Bacteria; phylum Bacillota; class Clostridia; order RGIG7378; family RGIG7378; genus RGIG7378. Next base: position 19,956 of record JAZNEA010000104.1, on the reverse strand, counting down.
AGCCTGACAGACAGTATTTGGACTACATAGATTTTAGGACATTGACCTGTCTGTTTTGTGTGCTTGCAGTTGTGTGCGCCCTCAAAAACGTCAACTTCTTCTACATATTGGCCAGGAGAATAGTTACTGGGTTTAACACTGCCCGCAAGTGTGTCATGGCCCTGCTTGTTATTACATTTGCTGGATCGATGCTCATTGCTAATGACATGGCCTTACTGACATTCCTGCCTTTGGGGTATTTTATCCTCAGTACCACTGGCATGACAAAGTATGCGGCTTTGACCTTCATTTTGCAGAACATTGCGGCCAATTTGGGAGGCATGCTTACCCCCTTTGGCAATCCTCAGAACCTATATATTTATAGCCACTACAATATCTCCAATAGGGAATTTGTGCAGATTATGTGGGCACCCTTTGTGCTTTCTATGGTGATGTTAGGCATTTGCTGCTTCTTTATTAAGAACGAACCGCTGACGCTACCACCAGCAGAGCCACAGGTTGTGCGCAAGCGCACCATTGTGTATTTGGTGCTAATGGTTTTGGCTATTGCTATCGTCTTTAGGTTTGTCCCGTATATGGTGGGATTGATTCTGATTCCCATAGTTATATACATGCTTGACAAGAAGGCCCTTGGGATGGTGGATTATCCGCTGTTGCTAACCTTTGTGGCGTTTTTTATTTTCGCTGGAAACATGTCCAGGATAGGCGTGGTCAGAGAACTTATGTCTGGCCTCATGGAGCAAAACACGCTGTTATATAGTACGATTTCCTGCCAGTTTATCAGCAATGTGCCATCTGCCATTTTACTTTCCCAGTTCACCGATAACTATAGGGAGCTATTGTGGGGAGTAAACATTGGCGGTGTAGGTACACTGATTTCTTCTCTGGCATCCCTGATCACGTTCAGACATTATGGTCACCACTTCCCGGCGACCAGGGGGAGATATGTATTGCTTTTCCTGCTGATCAACTTTATTTTCCTGGGAATATTATTGGCATTTTGCATGTGTTTATAATTGCTGAGAGCTGTCGTCGGCACATAGGTGTCGATTGTAGCTGAACCTGAATATAAGATTATGTGGCACTTTTTAAATAAGGAGAAAATGAAATGAGAGAGCCATTCAGCTTTTACACGATTTATGAGTTTGACGATGAAGACAAATTCTATAAAAGAAATGGATTTGCTATCTCAAAACAATTAGAGAACAACGTATAATTGAATATAACGGCATGCTTTTGCAGGGAATATCCTATCTGATAGCGTTTGGTTGGCTACTATCTGAATGGAAAGAAGCAAAAAATAAAACAAGATAAATAAAGATAATTAGGGTAGGATTTGAATCTTGCCCTATTTTGTATGGGGGGCAAACAGTGCCATTTAAAGGTACTTAATGTTAAAATAAAAATGAAGATATTTATCGTTTCATAAGGAATTATTATGTTTCAGTTGTATAAGGGATGAAGTGGTCAGACATGACCCGGATTAGGAGGGGTCTATGGATAACGGTGCAAGTAGCTACCGCCGTTTTCTTGATGGTGATGAGAGTGCCTTTGACGAAATAATGAAGGAGTTGTTCGATAATCTAGTGTTCTTCATTGACCGTTATGTGCATGATATTTACGCAGCCGAGGATATTGCTATAGATGTTTTTTCGGATCTCATAGTTAATAAACATCGGTACAACTTTAAGGTGACCTTGAAAACCTATTTGTTTATGATAGGACGTAGCCGTGCCTTAAATTATATAAAGCATCGCAAGGTCATTGATTTTGTGGAGCTTAGCGAATCAGAGAATGCCTTGTCCCAGCAGGAGGCAATGGAGGAAATTCTTCTTGTGGACCAGCGAAAGAGAGCGATAAACAGTGCTCTTGCTTCACTACCGGAGGATATGCGTGTTGTCATTCACTTGGTTTATATCGAAGATTTGTCTTACGATGAGGCTGCCAAGGTTATGAAAAAGAATCGAAAGCAGGTCGACAATCTTCTGTATCGTGCGAAAAAGGAGCTTCGAATCATTCTAGGAAAGGATGGTGAGCAGATGTTATGAGGAGTTTTGAAGAAAGAAGGGCGGAAGTGTTTCGCCGCAGCAGAGACAGAATAAAAGAATACAACCGAAATCGCATTCGAATCCTGACCATGTGTATACCATTTTGCCTGGTGATGCTTGGACTTGTAATAACAATGTTTCCGGGTGATCCAGCAGGAAATGATAGCGCAGGCAATGCGTTAGACGGAGCGACAGGTACAAACGGCAGCACAACAGGTGAATCCACAGAGGTAGGAGAAATCGTTGACCCGGGCGGAGATGCAGATTCAGATGGCAAGGACAGCATAGACGTAGGTGAGTTTAGCGGTAGCTTCTCTATTACATGGAATGTCTTCGGAATTAGCTCCTACGACAGCACCACTGGCAAGCTCGTAAAAACCACAGATGCCACCAGCCCGGAGGATTATGTTACAACGCTTTACTTGTCAGACAGCCAAAAGTGTAGAATTTGGGAGCTTATCCGAGAGTTGGATATTGAGACATATCCCGATGAATATGATCCTCAGGAGGGCAAAATGTTTTCTAATCCATCCATGACTTTGGTACTAACTGTCAAGACGGAGACTTTTGAAAAGACTGTTCGAGCAGAGGATATAGCCCTGTCCTATGCTTCCGACGACGCTAAGGGGCAAAAATTCCTTGACGTATGCAAAGGAATTGTAGAGATTCTAACTTCAACAGAGGAATGGAAAGCACTTCCGGAATATGAGTTTTTATATGACTGAGAGGAGGTAATATAATGAAAAAGGATCGTTTAGGTTTGATTATAGTTAGTGTGTTGTTGTTATGTGCAATGACATTAAATCTAACAGGCTGTGGCACGGTAACTCACGTAAAGGATTTGATGGAGGATATTACTCCGAGACAGGTCGTTGCTTTGGAAGACCATGGAGACAAAAATGCTATTGTAACAGACTTTGCAGTCCGATTATTTAAGGAAAGTATCGAAGACGACAGAAATTCGTTGATTTCCCCCTTGTCCGTGCTATGCGCTTTGGCAATGACGGCAAATGGTGCAGAGGGTCAGACTTTAGCACAGATGGAAGCTGTCTTAGGGATGAGCACAGAGGAGTTAAATTTATATCTCTATAGTTATATGCGAAATCTTCCTCAGGGAGACAAGTATAAGCTTAGCCTTGCTAATTCCATTTGGTTTACCGAGGACCAGGATTTTGCAGTGTATCAGGACTTCCTACAGACTAACGCAGATTACTATGGCGCAGATGTTTATAAGGCACCATTTAACAACCAGACCTGCAAAGATATTAACAATTGGGTAAAAGAGAAGACCGATGGCATGATCCCTGAGATTATTAAGCAGATTCCCGATGAGGCAATCATGTATCTCATTAATGCCTTGGCCTTTGAAGCAGAATGGTCAGAGCCTTACGAGAAGTATCAGGTTAAAAGTGGAGATTTTACTAAGGAGAACGGATCCAAGCAGACTGTAGATTTTATGTATGGATCAGACAACATCTATCTGGAAGATGAAAAGGCAACTGGCTTTATGAAGTATTATGAAGGCGGCAAATATGCCTTTGTGGCAATGCTTCCTAATGAGGGAGTAAGTGTGGCGGAGTATGTTGCAGCACTTGACAGCAAAACCTTAAACGACTTACTATCAAATCCTCAGTACATAACGGTTAATCATTCTATTCCCAAGTTTGAGACAAAATACGATGTGGAGATGTCTAAAATTCTACAGGAGATGGGCATGTCAGATGCTTTTAACGCGTTTGACGCAGATTTTAGTAACCTTGGCACACGTGAGGAAATGAATATCTATATAGGCAGTGTTCTCCATAAGACCTTTATTTCCGTGGGAGAACAGGGTACTAAGGCCGGTGCTGTGACTGTTGTCCAGATGGATTGTGGTAGTGCAATGCCACCGGAGGATATTAAGGAAGTGTATCTTGACAAGCCGTTTGTGTATATGTTGATTGATTGTGAGAACAATGTTCCGTTTTTTATGGGTACCATGATGGACGTGGAGTAATATTTTTAGGTAGAATATGTTTATTTGAGGGGTGGAGAAATCCATCCCTCTTTGAATATTTGGCCTGAAAATCTTTGACTAATTTTAGGGAATACTTTAGATTAGTATTTACGCAATATATAATGAATGATACAATAGAACAAATGTTCAACCGATGCGTTGAGAGGATGATATTCTATAAAAAAGGAAGAATGCTATTGTGGATATAACAAAGCAAAATGGAAATAGTCACTCCACATGGTGCAACTCCAGGAAAGATACAAAATTCTCCAACAAATTATTACAATTTAGATACAATTATCTCTGCAGGATATAGAGTTAATTCTAAACAGGCAACTCAATTTCGCATATGGGCAACAAATGTACTAAAAGAGTATATGCGAAAAGGTTTTGCTATGGATGATAATCGTCTTAAGCAAGGTATGACTTTGTTTTGGAAAGATTATTTTCGTGAGTTACAGGGGCTGATTTTGATAAGATTGTAAAACAAATAAGGAATAAGAACTAATATTATATATATCCGCAGCGATGTTAGCTGCTATGGATTTTGGTGGCGAGGGATATGCAAGAAACACAGAAACGCTTTGAATTACATTCAGAATACAAGCCTACTGGCGATCAGCCAGAGGCTATTGAGCGCTTATCTCAGGGCATCCTCAGAGGAGATCGCTACCAGACACTTAAGGGCGTCACCGGATCAGGCAAGACCTACACCATGGCCAATGTTATCCAGCGGGTTCAGCGCCCCACGTTGGTTCTGGCCCATAACAAGACACTGGCAGCCCAGCTCTGCTCAGAGTTCAGAGATTTCTTCCCGGACAACGCAGTTGAGTATTTTGTGTCCTATTATGATTATTACCAGCCGGAGTCCTATCTGCCGATGTCCGACCTGTATATAGAGAAGGACTGCGACGTCAACGATGAGATAGACAGACTCAGGCACTCCGCCACCACAGCATTGTTTGAGCGCAAGGATGTTATTATCGTTTCGTCTGTCAGCTGCATATACGGCCTGGGCGATCCAGAGGATTACAAGGAGCTCATGTTGTCGCTGAGACCTGGCATGGAGCGCTCCATGGATGACGTTATGCAGGCCCTGGTGGACATGCAGTTCCAGCGCAACGATTTCACAAGGCTCAGAGGTACCTTTGGAGTTAAGGGCGATACTCTGGAGATATTTCCGTCATATTCATCCGGTACTATTATCCGAGTGGAGTTTTTTGGGGACGGGATAGACAGGATCAGAGAGATTAACAGCATCACAGGAGAGGTTATTGCCACCAGGAGTCACGTCGGTATTACTCCCGCGTCCCATCACGCAGTTATGCGATCCAAGATGCAGTCAGCTATAGCAGGCATCGTTTCTGAGATGGAGGAGTGTGCCAGGGATTTTAAGGACCGAGGCAGATATGTGGAGGCGCAGAGGATAGAGGAGCGTACCCTTAACGATATGGAGATGCTTACAGAGACAGGCTCCTGTAAGGGTATTGAGAACTACTCTCGTCACTTATCCGGACGAGAGCCTGGATCTCCACCATATACTCTTTTGGACTTTATGCCAGAGGATTTTATTATGTTCGTGGATGAGTCTCACGTTACCATTCCTCAGGTGGGAGCTATGTATAATGGTGACCGGGCTCGTAAGGACAATTTGGTCACATATGGATGGAGATTACCCTCCGCCTATGATAACCGCCCCCTTAAGTTCGATGAGTTTTTGGGCAGAGTTCCCCAGATGATTTGCGTCAGCGCCACGCCATCCAAGTTTGAGCGTGAGCATTCCACCCAGGAGGTTCAGCAGCTTATTCGTCCTACGGGACTTATTGACCCGGAGGTAATAGTCAGACCTGTTACCGGACAGGTAGATGACCTGCTGGATGAGATCGGTATAGTGACAGGCCAGGGCCATAGGGTGCTGGTTACCACGCTTACCAAAAAGATGGCCGAGGATTTGACAGACTACCTGGACAAAATGGGTGTACGCGTCAGATATTTGCATAGTGACATTGTGACCATAGAGAGGACAGAGATCATCCAGGACCTGCGCAAGGGCGAGTTCGACGTTTTGGTGGGTATTAATCTATTGAGAGAGGGCCTGGACATTCCCGAGGTTGGATTGGTAGCCATACTCGATGCAGATAAGGAGGGGTTCCTTCGCAGCGAGACCAGTCTTGTTCAGACCATAGGCAGAGCAGCCCGTAATGTGGCGGGTAGAGTTGTTATGTATGCAGACACGATTACCGACTCAATGAGGAGGGCTATCGACGAGACCAACCGCAGGAGACAGATTCAACAGCAGTACAATATTGACCACGGCATTACTCCTACCAGCGTTACTAAGGCGGTTAAGACCATTATTGAGACCACCAAGATTGCAGATGTGGACCAGGAGACAGGCGAATTTGTCGGCTTGCCTGATATTAAGACTTTAGAAGACATGATTGCACAGCTTACTATAGAGATGAAGGCCGCTGCAGCTGAGGAGAGATATGAGGCTGCTGCCATGATTAGAGACAGGATCTACGAGCTCAAGGCCGAGATTCAGGATGTCACCATAGGATCAAAGGGGACTAAGACAAGATGAAATTCCAGGATTTTGTAGAAAATGAGATGAACAATACCGCTCCTGCCTCGGACAAGGAGTATATTGTAATCCGTGGAGCCAGAGAGAATAACCTTAAGGATATTAATCTCAAGATCCCCAGGGATAAGCTGGTGGTGTTCACTGGCCTATCAGGCAGTGGCAAAACTTCCCTTGCCTTTGACACCATATATGCAGAGGGACAGAGGAGATACATGGAGTCTCTATCCAGTTATGCCAGGCAGTTCCTGGGCCAGATGGACAAGCCGGATGTGGACTATATTGGCGGACTATCTCCCGCTATTTCCATTGACCAGAAGACCACGTCTCGTAATCCCCGCTCCACAGTAGGTACGGTTACCGAGATTCACGACTATTTGCGATTGCTTTTCGCCAGAGTGGGTCACCCTCATTGCCCCAAGTGTGGCAAGCCTATACTGCAGCAGACGGTGGACCAGATGGTGGACAAGGTTATGTCAATGCCAGAGGGCACCAGGATCCAGCTGCTGGCGCCTGTTGTCAGGAGCCGCAAGGGCGAGTACATCAAGATGATCGCCGAGTTTAAGCAGCAGGGATATGTTCGAGTCAGAGTGGATGGCCAGGTTTACGACATGGAGGATGACATCCAGCTAGACAGGAACAAAAAGCACAGCATAGAGGTGGTTGTAGATAGATTGGTGGTCAAGGACAGCATTCGACGCAGATTGGCCGACTCCCTGGAGCAGTGTCTCAAGTTGGCAGATGGTCTGGTTATCGTGGACTATGTTGGATCCCACGAGGACACCATGAGCCTCAATTTTGCATGTCCGGATTGCGGTATTAGCTTAGAGGAGTTGGAGCCACGCATGTTCTCCTTTAACGCTCCTCAGGGTGCCTGCCCTCACTGTAGCGGTTTGGGCGCCATTTCTCAAATTGATCCGGATCTCGTTATTCCCAATAAGGATTTGACCATTCGCGAGGGCGCCATTGCTGTGTCCGGATGGAACACGGAAAAGGAGGAGGGCTGGATTGCCCAGGTGTTCACAGGCTTGGCCAGGGCATATGGGTTCAGCGTGGATGTGCCAGTCAGGGAACTTCACCAGAAGGCTCTGAATGTAATCCTCTTTGGCACAAATAGGGAAAAATTCCAGATTGTGATGCCTAATGGCAACAAATACTACATGTCTTTTGAGGGCGTAATAAATGGCATGTGGCGTAGGTATAATAATACCGAGTCCGAGTCAATGAAAAAGTACTACGAGGGCTACATGAGCACACATGATTGTCCTGTGTGCCATGCCACCAGGTATAAACCAGAGACTTTGTCAGTCAAGTTCTGTGGAAAGAATATCCATGAGGTCAGCCAGATGGCTGTTGTGGATGCCAGAGAATTCTTCGCCAATTGTCAGATTTCTGAGAGAGAGCAGATGATTGCAGACAAGATCCTTAAGGAGATCAGGGCCAGATTGGACTTTCTCCACAACGTAGGACTTGGGTATCTCACATTGTCACGCAGTGCGTCCACGCTGTCGGGAGGAGAAGCGCAGCGTATTCGTCTTGCCACCCAGATAGGATCAGGACTTATGGGAGTACTATATATACTGGATGAGCCATCCATTGGTTTGCACCAGAGGGATAATGCCAAGTTGCTAAAGACTTTGGAACAGTTGAGAGATTTGGGCAATTCCCTTATTGTTGTAGAACATGATGAGGAGACGATGCTGACGGCAGACCACATTGTGGATGTGGGACCTGGGGCAGGAGAGAACGGTGGCACCATCGTTGCTCAGGGCACGGCACAGGAGCTGATGACCAACCCAGATTCTCTGACGGGCAGATATTTGAGTGGTGAACTGGCAATCCCAACACCAGTGGTCAGGAGGACCAGTGATGGCAAATGGTTACACATAGAGGGGGCCAGCGAGAATAACTTAAAGTCCGTGGATGTAGACATTCCATTGGGCGTGTTTACCTGCGTTACAGGTGTTTCTGGATCAGGTAAGAGTTCCCTTATTAACGAGGTTTTGTGCAAGCGACTGCTCCACGACCTTAACAAGGCCAGGGTCAGAGGAGGCAAGTGTACCAGTATTACAGGCATTGAGCACCTGGATAAGGTTATAGATATTGACCAGACCCCCATTGGACGCACACCCAGGTCCAACCCTGCCACCTACACAGGTATGTTCGACATGATCCGCGAGTTGTTTGCTGCCACACCGGATGCCAAAATGCAGGGGTATAGTGCGGGCAGATTCAGCTTTAATATCAAGGGCGGCCGTTGTGAGGCCTGCCAGGGAGGCGGTATCATCAAAATCGAGATGAACTTCCTGTCAGATGTATACGTCCCATGTGAAGTGTGCCGGGGCAAGAGGTATAACAGAGAGACACTGAATGTTCGTTACAAGGGCAAGAATATTTCAGAGATTCTGGATATGACGGTGGATGAGGCGATGTCATTTTTTAAGGCTATTCCTTCCCTCCATCGCAAGATTAAGGCGCTATATGATGTAGGCCTTGGATATATCAGGTTAGGACAGCCTGCCACCACGTTGTCAGGAGGAGAGGCCCAGCGAGTCAAATTAGCTACTGAGCTTTCCAAGCGCAGCACGGGCAAGACGTTATATATTCTGGACGAGCCCACTACGGGTTTGCATATGGACGATGTCAAGAGACTCATTGAGATCCTGCAGAGGCTGGCAGATGCAGGCAATACAGTTGTGGTAATTGAGCACAACCTGGATGTTATCAAGTGCGCTGATTATATAATCGACATGGGCCCAGAGGGTGGAGACATGGGCGGCACAGTCATTGCCCAGGGTACGCCGGAGCAGGTCTCCAAGGTGCCAAACTCCTACACAGGTCAGTATCTTGCAAAAGCACTGTCCAAGGGAGTATAATTTTAAATTACTATTGTTAGAGAGGTGACACATATGCAATTGTGTTCTAAATGCAAAAAGAATGTCGCCATGATTCAGATCATGAAGTCAGAGGGTACTGCAGTTAAGCAGGAATTCCTCTGTTTATCTTGTGCCAAGAAGATGAATCTTGGCATGGTAGATTCGGTTATTAAGCAGTTGGGTATTGACCCAGACCAGGTGGATGAGTTCTGTGAGCAGATGACAGACAGCATGAAGGATGCAGATCCGGAGATGCTGGAGAAGATTTCTGATCCAGCCATGCTCAAAGAGATACTCAACAGCGCCATGCAGCAGGGAGATAGTGAGAGCCTCCAGGAGGAGTCCAGGGCTAACTCGGAGCATAAGGACGAGCGCGGAGCCGCAGAGGGTAAGGAGCCTAAAAAGGTTAAGCACAAGTTCCTGGAGACGTATGGCAGCAACTTGACCAACAAGGCTTCTCGTGGCGAGATTGACAAGATTGTCGGCAGAGACAAGGAGCTGGATAGGGTTATCCAGATATTAAATCGTAGACAAAAGAACAACCCAGTTCTCATCGGAGAGCCTGGTGTAGGTAAGACTGCCATTGCAGAGGGATTGGCGGTTGCCATTGCTGAAGGCAGAGTTCCTGAGAGACTTAAGAACTACGAAATTATTCAGTTGGACATGACTGGCATGGTAGCTGGTACTCAGTTCAGAGGACAGTTCGAGTCCAGAATTAAGGGCGTAGTAGACGAGGCAATTAAGTGTGGCAACATTATCCTTGTTATTGACGAGCTCCACAATATTGTTGGGGCAGGCAATGCCGAGGGCGCTATGAATGCCGCCAATATCCTTAAGCCTGTTCTGGCCAGAGGAGAACTGCGCATTATCGGTGCAACCACCCTTGACGAGTATCGCAAGCATATCGAAAAGGACAGTGCGCTGGAGCGTAGATTCCAGCCCGTTATGGTCAATGAGCCCAGCATGGCAGATACTGTGGAGATTATGAAGGGGGTACGTCCGTACTACGAAAAGTATCACGGCGTTACTATTTCCGACCATGTGTTGGAGAGGATGGTGTCCCTTTCAGAGAGATATGTTACAGATAGATTCCTTCCGGATAAGGCCATAGACATTATGGACGAGGCCGCATCCAGGGCCAACCTCAAGAATGTTAAGCTGCAGGAGCTGGATCAGATGAGCGACAAGCTGGCAGATGCAGAGGCAGCCGTGGCAGTTGAGGAGGCCAGGTCTCAGCCAGATTACGAAAAGCTGGCTCAGATGAGACAGGAGGCCTGTGTTTTGGCAGACAAGGTTAAGGCCTTGGCTGAGGAGGCATATAGCTTTGAGGTCACATTCGACGATGTTGCTGGCGTTATAGAGATGTGGACCGGCATCCCGATCAATAAGGTTTCGGAGGAAGAGGGCGCCAGACTCCTGAAGTTAGAGGAGAGCCTGCATAAGAGAGTCGTTGGCCAGGAAAAGGCCATATCTGCAGTTGCTTCTACCATTCGTAGGTGCAGAGCAGGACTCAGAGCTAAGAAACGCCCCGCATCCTTTATCTTTGTGGGACCTACAGGAGTTGGTAAGACAGAGCTGGTTAAGGCTCTTACTCAGGAGCTCTTTGGTACAGAGGAGGCCATGGTCAGACTGGATATGTCTGAGTTCATGGAGAAACATACGACCTCTAAGCTGATTGGTTCGCCTCCTGGATATGTGGGATATGACGAGGCAGGACAGCTGACAGAGAAGATTCGACGCAGACCCTACTCAGTAATCTTGCTGGACGAGATTGAGAAGGCCCATCAGGACGTATTCAACATTTTGCTGCAGATTCTGGACGATGGCAGACTCACAGATAGCCAGGGCAGAGTTGTCAACTTTGAGAATACTGTCATAGTTATGACATCCAATGCAGGCACTACACTTAAGGTTGGAGATGTTGGTTTTGGTTCCGACACTACGGACAGGTCAGAGGCACGCATTAAGTCCGCGCTTAAGAATCTGTTCAGACCAGAGTTCCTTAATCGTGTTGATGACATTGTAGTGTTCGATAAGCTTACCGAGCCTGAACTCAGACAGATTCTGGACTTGCAGATTAATATGTTGGCAGAGGATCTGCAGGACAAGAAGATTGTCATTTCCGTCACAGACGGCCTTAAGGAATACCTGCTCAATTATGAGCGCAACGATGCATTTGGAGCTCGTCCCATCAAGAGGAGCATCCAGCGCAACCTGGAGGAGCGCATGGCTAGGATGTATCTGGAGGGCAGCATTAAGGATGGAGATAATCTATTGCTGGACTATGATGGCACTGAGCCAATAGTTATCAAGGTGTCAGCCAACGCCCCTAAGGCTAAGACAAAGGCCAAATAGTATTAAGACAAATAAAAAGGAGATGGATAGCTTAAATATCCATCTCCTTTATTTTTTTAAAAATCGGAGTTCTCCACAGCAATTTTGGCGTAACAAAACTCAGGTACACAGAAGTGCGCACCGCCTATTTTTCAGGAGAGAACTTTAGGAGAACATACGGCTCTATTTCTAAAACAGTAGCAATATTAAAAAGAACATCCAAAGATACAGCGCGAACCATGTTGGGGGCCTCGATAGCGCCCATATGCTGTCGGCTGATACCAACTTGCTCAGACAGTTGCTCCTGAGTGAGTTTCTTGCGCTTTCTATAGTAGGAGATGGCGCATCCTAAGTCTCGATAACGTTCTAGATTGTCAAAGTTGTTCATCGTCATATAAAACCTCTAAATGTATTTTAACCAAATTGAGGGACATCATAAATTTTCTAGAATGAGACAGTTGACATCTAAAATGCGACAAAATATAATACAAAGGAATCTTTGTGTTGCGTCTCACATAACAAATGTCGCAAAAGAGATGAAGAAATCTAACTGTCGACTACATTTTAAGACATCAGGTTTTGACGTTTTGTTGGGAGAAATGCAGCCTTTAGCAATTTAGAAAGGATGGAATAAAAGATGAAGAAGTTTTTGACAATTTCTCTGGTATTCGTACTGACAGTTGCACTGTCTATTGGCGGCACATTGGCCTATCTGAGCTATCAGGAAGAGGACATCAACGTTATGACACTTGGGAACGTTAAGATTAAGCAGCATGAGTATCAGCGTGATACAAACGATGACGGCACATATAAGACTGCCCAAATCGACGATCGCACCAGCTATGTACTGGAAGATTTTGAGCAGAATAAGGCACTGTTGCCTGCCACTGACCCTAGCAATCACGGTGCAGGTGGTTGGGACAGCATCCCTGTTAGAATGTCACAGGTTGATTCCTATGGCGGCATGGATGTGTTCCGTAACCCCAATGCACAGGATAAGTTTGTTACTGTTGAGAATACGGGTAGGACCGATGCTTACGTCCGCACGCTGGTTGCTATCGAGTGTGGTTCCACGGATGGCTCTTTGATTGGTTCATCTTACCACTCAACCTGGACAAAGAATCCTATTGGCATCGTCACAATTAACGGCAATAATTATTATTTGATAGAGTATGTATATGCTGGTGGACAACTCAGCGATGGTAGCTGGAGACACGAGAACGGCGTTCTTCCCGCTGGCGATACCTCTTATCCCAGCCTTGCCCAGGTTTATTTAGTAGCTACTGCAACCAACGAAGATATGGAGGCAATAGATGGCAATGATGACGGCATGCTCGACATTCTTGTTATTTCTCAGGCAGTTCAGGCAGATGGTTTTGATAATGCAAAGGTAGCTCTGGATGCAGGCTTTGGAACCACAGAGGAAAATGCAGAGGAATGGTTTGAGCCCTTGTTGGTCGATCCTGTAGATACATGGGATGGAACAGCAGACACATCCTGGTATGACCCAGCTTCCCCTAAAACTGAATATGCTATTACCACAGCAGAACAGCTTGCAGGTCTTGCTGAGCTTGTTTCCGGTGACACTACATTTAAGGACGTTACCTTCACATTGATGAAAGGTCTTGATCTTTACTGCGAAGATACTACACCCTCTGCTGACGGCGATCCATTGACGTTTAGACCGATCGGTGATAAGTCCAAGAACGGAACTTTTGAAGGAACTTTTGATGGTAATGGAAAGACTATTTATAATCTTTACCAAAATGGCTGGGATCTCGGATATGACTGGGACCACTATGGATCCTACGGCCTGTTTGGTAAAGTGAACAACGCAACCATTAAGAACCTTACTCTTAATGGTGGTGAAAGCTACATTGAGGGTGGCGACACATCCTTCGTTGCGGGCAGCGCTACTGGTACCTGCGTGTTTGAAAACATCACCATCAAGGATAGCATTTCAGCAACCTACAACAACGGTAACGGCGGTATTATTGGCTGGTCGGGTGCAGGCGACTATACCTTCAAGAATATTACCATTGATGAAGATTGTGTTCTTGCAGGTCTGTGGGGCTCCTTTGACAGCTCTATCGGTGGTATTGTTGGACAGGGAGAGCCTGGAGCAACCTACAACTTTGAGAACGTAGATATTGCTTGCCGTATTGATGCTTACAATGACTGTACCGCTTCCTACGACTATTATAATTATCGTATGTGCGGTATGATTATCGGTCGTTTGGCGAAGACAACTACAATCGACGGTTCTAATTATCCTGATATGTCTCAATACAACATCACTTGCAACAATGTAACCGTTACCTATGGTGATTGGGCAAATTATCATTACTGCGAGCCTACTCCTGGTTTGAATGGTGGACGCGGCATGCGTGTTGAGCCCGGTTATAGTTATGATGGACTCCCTGCTGATTACGATCATTCACAGTGCGTTGATAGTCACATGAATCTAATTCCTTTCGATCAGATTTTTGGAGGAGATCAGCTTAACGTTAAGGGCCTTAAGGTCTATGACGGAGTAGAGGTTATCTACAACAACAAGTAAACTGCTTTTAGCAAAATCAAATCTCAGGCCACCATTTTCACATGGTGGCCTTTTTGCAAACAAAAAAGCGTGGCCTGGCGGTCACGCTTTTGTTATATCTCTTACCCTATGCAGTATTAGTACAGGCTGGCCAGAACCTTGTCTGTGTATGTGCCTGTAGATGTGATAACTGTAAGTGCGATGGAGTTCTTAGCAAGAAGAGCTGCCATGGCCTCCTCGTCGTATTCTGCAACGCTGCCTCCTCTGAGGATCTGTATATCACCAAGGAAGACGTCCAGCATGGAGTCTGTAATCTCATACTGAGAACCATTGATTGCATTTACAATGCTGCTGACATCGCAAATACCCTCTGACAAATCTGCCTTGAATGCGGAGGATCCAGCAATTGCGTTGGCCAGCTCAAGAGCCTGCTCTGCTGTAGCTGCGTTCTTAACAGTAACCTCGACAAACTTGCCGCTCTCGCAGTCTCTAACCAAATCCTTGCAAAGGTTGGAGCAAAGATACTGGAGAACATTGGTGAAGCTGTCGTATGCGTTGTCCTGGGCGACGATGCCAGAGTTGTCTGCCTGGCCGTTGGCAAGTGCAACAACTGCCTCGTAGCAGCCCAACTTGCCGTCTACGGAAATCTTGGCAAATGTCTTGGCAACAACAGTCTCAAGAGACTTCTGCAGGAGAGCCTTAGAAATGTTAACATCTGTTGTGATGATAACAGTAATGCCTCCCATAAGAGGATAGTAGATACCTGAACCCTTAACCATAACACCAACGCGTACAACCTCATCCTGGAGCTTGAACTCAGCGGCATACTCCTTGCGGCGTGTGTCGCATGTCATGATAGAATCAATGGCATCCAAATTACCACTGTCGGACATGTTGCCAACAAGTGTCTCTACGGAAGCGGTCAACTTGTCCATGGGAAGAGCCTTGCCCATAATTCCGGTGGAGAGGAACAGGACATCCTCAGCATCGCAGCTCAACTGCTCAGCTACAAGGGAGCAAATATGCTTAGCATCAGCAATACCCTGCTGGCCGTTACATGCGTTTGCGTTGCCGCTGTTAACTACGATTGCATTGGCATAGCCGTTGGAAATATGATCCATAACGACCTTGATAGAATTGCTGCGAACGTTGGCGCAAGAAAATACGCCAGCAGCTGCTGCTGTATCGTCAGAACAAACTAGTGCGAAATCATTTACATTATTTGGCTTAATACCGGTTGCCATACCGGAGGCGAAAAAGCCCTCTGGTGCCACTACGCCACCATCTATTAACTTAATTTGCATAAAGATCCACCTCGTATTTCTTTTCTATCTGCTTATTATAACAGAACTTTTGAGCAAAAAAACCCCATTTTTAATATTTGCACTTATAATATGGCCTCGAAAGCATAGTATTACGGAAAACTGCACAAAATATGCCTCCCAAAATAATAAATATTTCGCAAAAGGCTATGTTGACAATACTTCGCAGGGGTAGTAAGATGTACTCAGTGATTAGCACTCGACAGAGGTGAGTGCTAACAAAGAGAGACAGAGGAGAACTTAAGACCGGTTTTGACAGATCGGAGGATTAAATGGACGACAGAAAGTTAAAGATATTAGAGGCCATTATAGACGAGTACATCCAGACTGGAGAGCCCGTAGGATCCCGTAATATTTCCAAGAAGCTGGACCTCAAGCTGTCACCTGCCACCATCCGCAATGAGATGGCAGATCTGGAGGAGATGGGATATTTGGAGCAGCCACACACATCTGCAGGACGCGTCCCCTCCGACAGAGGCTATAGGCTGTACGTAGACTCGCTTATGAGCCCCAGACAGTTTGACGACCAGGAGGGCCTGGCAGCCATGACAGAGATTCTCCAATCTAAGATCGATGAGCTGAGTTACATGCTCCAGAGAGCCACCAGGCTGCTGTCCCAGATTACCGGATATCCCATCGTTGCTACCGCCAAGATGGACGAGGATATGGAGATAATCAAGAATGTTCAGCTGTTCCTGGTTGAGGTGGAGAAGGCCATGGTGGTGGTAACCACAGAGGGTGGCAGCATTCACAACAGGATAATCATTATCCCCAGTGACGCAACCCAGGAGCAGGTAGACAAGGTGGCTAAGACCCTTTCGTCAAAACTCCACGGACTGGAGATATCCTCCATCGACGTGGCGCTGGCTAACACCCTTAGCAAGATGGATGGCATCAGGACGGACATACTCCTGCCAGTTTTGCAGGGAATTGTGGAGTCCAGACGCAGAAATGAAGAGCGTAGGACATATACTGATGGTGCCAAGAACGTTTTAGAGTATCCGGAGTTCAGCGACTCTGCCAGAGCCAAGGAGCTCATCGGCATGTTGGAGGAAAAGGGCTTTATCAGCGACGTAGTTACACACATGGAGCAGGGTCAGGAGCAGGATCTGTATGTGAGCATCGGCAGCGAGAACCAAGACGAGAAGATGCAGGATTGCTCCATTGTAGCCAGCACATATGATGTGGATTCATCCCATCGAGTTCTTATCGGAGTCATCGGCCCCAAGAGAATGGACTACGCCAGGGTGGTTTCGGTACTAAAGGATATGAAATCCGTCATGAATCGCAGGAATATTAAGAGTCTTAATCCAGAAACTAAGATTCAGACAGAGGGAGATAAGGAATGAGCGAAGAGAACATTAAGGACACTGTAGTTCCAGAGGATGCACAGCCTCAGGAAGTACAGGAACCAGCCGAAAAGGCCACCTCTAAGAAGGAAAAGGTAGACCGCAAGCTGGCTAAGCAGGTTGCAGACCTGGAGGAAAAGCTGGCCGCAAAGGAAAAAGAGCTGGCAGAGGCCAATGACAAATTGTTAAGGCTTGCCGCTGAGTATGACAATTACCGTCGTCGCACCACCAAAGAAAAGGAGATGATGTACGGGGACGGCAAGGCAGATGCAGTGGAGAAGATTCTCCCTGTGCTGGACAATCTGGACAGAGCCATGGCGGCAGAGCCTGAATCACCTGAGGCGAAACAGTATCACGAGGGTGTCAAGATGGTTGTCAGGCAGTTCAAAGAGGTGCTGACAAAGGCTGGCGTCATAGAGATTGAGGCCATAGGCAAGGAGTTCGATCCCAACATTCATAACGCGGTAATGCACGTTGAGGATGATTCGGTAGGGGATAACACAGTGGTGGAGGAATTCCAAAAGGGCTATATGCTGGGTGACAGAGTAATCCGACACAGCATGGTCAAGGTTGCAAACTAACTGACATATTATTAGCAGAGTCCCTGAGGATTTTGCAAAGCATTCTATTATATTAATCCAGGAGGATATTAAAATGGCAAAGGTTATTGGTATTGATTTAGGTACAACAAACTCATGTGTAGCAGTTATGGAAGGCGGCGAGCCCGTCGTTATCGCTAATCCCGAGGGAAACAGAACAACTCCCTCTGTAGTAGCTTTCTCAAAGAACGGTGACAGACTTGTAGGCCAGGTTGCAAAGAGACAGGCAATTACAAATCCTGATGGTACTATTATCTCCATTAAGAGAAAGATGGGTACTGCAGAAAAGGTAAATGTTAATGGCAAGCAGTACACTCCTCAGGAGATTTCCGCAATGATCCTGCAGAAGATTAAGTCCGATGCAGAGGCATATCTCGGTGAGACAGTTACACAGGCTGTTATTACAGTTCCCGCATATTTCTCTGACTCCCAGAGACAGGCAACTAAGGATGCAGGCAAGATTGCAGGACTTGAGGTTCTGAGAATCATCAACGAGCCCACAGCAGCTGCTCTGGCATATGGCCTTGACAAGGAGCATGACCAGAAGATTCTCGTTTACGATCTGGGTGGTGGTACCTTTGACGTATCCCTCATGGAAATCGGCGACGGTGTATGCGAGGTTATGGCCACAGGCGGAGATACAAAGCTTGGCGGTGACGACTTTGACCAGAGAATTATGGACTACATGGTAGCTCAGTTCAAGTCTGAGACGGGCATTGACCTCACAGCTGACAAGATGGCAATGCAGAGAATCAAGGAGGCCGCAGAGAAGGCTAAGATAGAGCTTTCCGGTGTTACTAACTCCAACATCAACCTGCCCTTCATCACAGCAGATGCCACAGGTCCTAAGCACCTGGATATAACACTTTCCAGAGCAAAGTTCGACGAGCTCACAGCAGACCTCGTTGAGAGAACAATGAAGCCTCTCAGACAGGCACTGGCAGATGCAGGCGTTTCTGCAGGTCAGGTTGACAAGGTTCTCCTGGTTGGCGGTTCCACAAGAATTCCTGCAGTTCAGGAGGCAGTTAAGAAGTTCATGGGCAAGGATCCCTACAAAGGCATTAACCCTGACGAGTGTGTAGCTGTTGGTGCAGCTATCCAGGCCGGCGTTCTCACAGGTGACGTTACAGGATTGCTCCTCTTGGACGTAACTCCTCTGTCCCTTGGTATCGAGACACTTGGTGGCGTATGCACAAGACTTATTGAGAGAAACACAACTATCCCTACAAAGAAGAGCCAGGTATTCTCCACAGCAGCTGATGGACAGACATCTGTAGAGATTCACGTTCTGCAGGGCGAGAGAGAGATGGCAGCAGGCAACAAGACACTTGGTCGCTTTAGCTTGACAGGTATTGCTCCTGCTCCCAGAGGAATTCCTCAGATCGAGGTAACATTCGACATCGACGCAAACGGTATCGTAAACGTATCCGCTAAGGACTTGGGCACAGGTAACGAGCAGAAGGTTACAATCACAGCTTCTACAAACCTTTCCAAGGATGACATCGATGCAGCCGTTAAGGAGGCAGAGAAGTTTGCCGAAGAGGATAAGAAGAAGAAGGAAGACATCGACACCAGGAACCAGGCAGATGCCACAGTTTACCAGGCAGAGAAGATGCTCAAGGATATGGGCGACAAGATGGATGCAGGAGACAAGGGCTCCATCGAGAATGCATGCAATGGTGTTAAGGAGGCTCTCAAGGGTACAGACCTTCAGGCAGTAAAGTCCGCTATGGAGACTCTGACTCAGGCCATTTATGCAGTATCTGAGAAGGTTTACAAGCAGACAGGCGCACAGCCCGGTGCTGAGGGAACAGGCACAACCGCAGATGGTCAGACATACTACGATGCTGACTACACTGAGGTAGATGACAACAAGTAATTGCAACACAATTGACAGAAACCATTGTCCCGCGGAGAGAAATGCTCACGCGGGACGTGGCCTGTAATCGGCAAATAATCCATACAGCTGGCATGATACATATTTGACAAGTGGCCGGCAGTGATTTAAGGAAGATAACTATGGCAGAAAAGAGAGATTATTATGAGGCCCTGGGCCTGACAAAAGGCGCCTCAGAGGATGATATAAAGAAGGCCTTTAGAAAAAAGGCCAAGGAGTACCATCCAGATATTCACCCGGGCGACAAGGAGTGCGAGGAAAAGTTCAAGGAGGTTAATGAGGCCTACAGTGTGCTCAGCGACCCCGACAAAAAGGCCAAGTATGACCAGTTTGGCCACGCAGCCTTTGACCCTACTGCGGGTGCGGGCGGCAACTATGGCGGCGGATTCGGCGGCGGCTTCGGTGATTTTGATTT
>JAZNEA010000103.1:0-4837 GCA_045588325.1 Clostridia bacterium | reverse complement strand
AGTTTATCATTTTTGGGATGTGATTTCCACAATTTTAAGATAACAGATAAAAGATAAGAGATAATAAAGTTGGTTAGCTAAAAGTGAGAAGCTAAGAGATATGGCGAAGCGGGAGCTTCGCTAAGTGAAAAGTGAAAAGTTAAAAGTTAAAAGTTCTGGTCTCTCTGGTCCTATGATCAATTTGAGCTGATAGCTAAGAGATAAGAGTTAAGAAAGCGAGTCAACGAATAGTTGATCAACTTCCAACTCATATCTAACCCACTTTCTTCACTCTTCACTTTTCACTCTTCACTTTTCACTTTTCACTTTTCACTCTTCACTTCTCACTCTTCACTTTTCACTCTTCACTCTTAACTCTTAACTCTTAACTCTTAACTGCCCCATCAAATGCCTTAATGATCTTCTTAACCAAAGAATGTCTCACAACGTCCCTTTCGTTAAGCGTGGCAAATGCGATTCCATCGATATCCCTGAGTATGCGTGAAACAAATTTGAGACCAGACTTTTTGCCATCTGGCAAGTCGATCTGTGTAACGTCACCGGTAACAACCATCTTGCTGCCAAAGCCCATACGTGTCAGGAACATTTTCATCTGTTCTGTAGTGGTGTTCTGGGCCTCATCCAAAATAATAAAAGAATCATCCAGGGTACGACCACGCATATATGCCAAGGGGGCAATCTCTATAATGCCCTTTTCCATGTTCTTTTGGAAAACCTCCTGGCCCATTATTTCGTAGAGTGCATCATAAAGTGGTCTCAAATAGGGGTCAACCTTGCTCTGCAAATCACCTGGCAAAAATCCCAGCTTCTCCCCTGCCTCAACGGCTGGACGAGTCAAAATAATCCTGCTGACCTCCTTATTTCTAAGAGCCACACATGCCATAGCAACTGCCAAAAATGTCTTACCTGTGCCGGCAGGGCCTATGGCGAACATAATATCGTTCTTACGAATAGCCTCTATATATGCTCTTTGGCCAGCAGTTTTAGGCTCAATCTTGCGTCCTCTTGCAGTAATACACACATAATCGCCTGTAGTTGGAGCCATAGCATCGTCAAAATCCCTCTTAAGCACATCCTGCATGGCATAATAAATAGATTGACGCGTCACCGGGACGCCGCTCTCAGAGGCCGATATTGCCCTCCTGAGGATATCCTCTGCCAGGACACGCTTGTCCTCTTCTCCAACAATTACGATGGCGCCATCTCTTCTGAATATATTGACACCAAGCTCGGATTCGATCAGCTTTACATTGCCATCCAATGTGCCAAATACATCGGCCATAATCTGTGCCGATTCTACCTCAATGTATGTCCTCTCCGTTCCCGTCATAAAACAATGCCCCTTCTATGTACCTAGTCTCTGCAATATTGGTGGTAGTCTCTACCACAATGGTGTATTCGTCCTCATCTACACCTCTTATAATCGAATTATTTACAATAGTGTAGCTCATGCCCTCATGTTCTGATGCGATTCTGCTGCGAAGCATCTCCCACACCTCTTCATCCGGTGTACCGCTGGGCATAACCTGTGTGTACGTGTCCCAGACAATGGCCAACACAACAGCCTTTGCATTAACTACCGACTGCTCCATGTCCGAAACAAAGTGGGAAACCAGCAATTGTCCTTGATATACGGCCTGTCCCGCAGATACAACAGAATGACCTGCCAGGCATGTAATCCCTACAATATAGCCATCCCTGGATGCAACTATGTCAGAAATAGTATGGTCAGGACGTCCATAAATATAATTGGCCTCAGCAACCTTTAGCGTAGCAACTGTGCCATCTATATCAAACTCAGCCCAAGAAACCCTGGGATCCTCCATCAACAATTGATTGGAGATGTGCTGGTCCTGCACACCGTACTTTAATGCACCTGGCCTGATCCCCTGTGTTTCCAGGAATGATAGCAGATCGCCGTCGGATATATTAACATTACCCTCTATTTCTACACGGGTCACAAAGGATGTGCCCAGAAAGAACAACAACACAGCCATTGCAATTCCTAAAAGCAAGCCAACTGAGCCATAGGCAATCCTGAGAAAAACAGGCCTACCATGTATGGAAACATCACTTAATTGACAACCACACTTGTCTGCAATCTGATGCAGCAAATCGACCATAGCATAGTCAACACTAAAGGATATCTGATCTCCCACAACGACTAAATTATGTAAACAAATATCCCTGGCGCAACAAATGCGGATAAACCGTTCTACATGTTGTCCTTTTAGGTTCATGTTAGCATATCCACATATAAAATTCCACAAACTTCTCCTCATTTGTGGTTCTCCCTGAAACATATGGAAGCTATAGTTCCGAGCACTGTGGCTGATACGCCATCTATCTTAGAGAGCCTAAGTCTCTTTCCACTGATTACCAGTGGTCCCAGAGCTGTATTTATCCAAATTTCAGTGTCTGAATACTTGACTATACCTCGGTGACTATATATCACAACTGCGTTTTTTGTAGCCGCAATTCGTGGTGATACGGACAGTTCAGCCAAGGGCAGATATGATATTGCTGTAGCTAAATTATACAAGGGAGTCTTCTCCGGTTTTTGTATATTCTATTTGCTAATAAGGTTGTTAATTACAACATAAGACGCAGAAAAGGCTATCCCTTACGGAATAGCCCTTTTACAGCTTTCATTTTCTTCGCTTTTTATAAACAATCACAAAAACAATTCCTGCTACAACAATCAAACCTGCTACAACTGATATTATAATCCAAAGCGTATCTTCCCCATCATCACAAGCATCGATGATTGTTGTAGGATTTGTTTCTTCAACAAAGTCAAAACCAGATTCAGGTGTTTGTGTGAGATCCGGCTCGTTGTTAGGCAAAACAACTCCACAAACAGTACATTCTCCATCACCCTGGTGGTTTTCATTTTGTGCCTCTTGACCACATTCCTGACATACCTTCCAATGTTGAGTTTCATCAGAATTCCAAGCAGAATCATATGTATGAGCACGCTTTTCTAAAACATATGATTTAACATGATTACACAAAACGCATTTCTTAACTGCTGTACCAGATTCTAAGCAAGTTGCCTCTTTGTCTACCGTTTCAATCCATTCATGCTCCGAATTAACAATTTCACCACAAACAGTGCATTCTGCGCTATGACCCTCATTCCTGTTAGAATCCCATTTATCAAAGAAGTGGGGACAATCTACATAATGCCACTCAATTTGTGCATTTACAAAATAATTGTCGTATTGAGCCCATTCTTCCAACCCTTCATGGACATAAATATCTCCGGAGAATCCCTCGAATAAGTTTGAAGCCATCGTAGGTGGATTACCCATAAAATACAATCTCTTTAATGAGCCAGGCCATTCTTCACCAATATTGCCAGGATTAATACAGTTTAAAGATGCCGGGAAACGCAACTCCTCGATAGCTGTTCCATGAACTGAACTCCCGTAAAACAATGATAAACTTTCTGGCAAATTTAAGACCTTTAAATTCTTACAGCTTAAAAAAGCGGAATAATCAATCTGTTCTAACCCTTTAGGAAGATTAACTATTTCAAGATATTTGCAATATTCAAAGGTTGAGCCCTCAATCACTTTGACCTTATCAGGAATTGTTATTTCCTTAATCTTGGTATAGGCAAAAGCACTATGTCCCAAAGTTTCTAAATTCTTGGACAAATATACCTTTTCAAGATTTTCAAAATATATAAATGCCCCATAGGCAGAAAGTCCTGTAATTGTATCATCTACAATTACTTCCACTACATCCAACCTCAGATGCTGCCAAGGAGCAGATGTAACATCTCCTGAACCTGTAATATGTAATACACCATCCTTGTATTCCCAATAGGCCTTTTGTCCGCAGATTCCTGTTTCCGTATCTCCCTCTGTCTCTGGCTTTATAGACATTGGGTCTTCTACACCTACCCATATAAGTGTTGAATTAGGCCAGTCCTTATTAGGCATACCATTCCAGGAGCTATCTCCTGATGGATAATATATTGTGGTTGTGTAATTATAAAATGCAAATTTATCAATATATGGTGCACTGCCAGTAAATATGACATACTTTACTACAGGGTTTCCATCATGAACCTCTGCTATAACTTTTTGAACGCCCTTACCAATTCTCATGCTGACCAGACTTCCACAGAACGTGAATGATGTGGTGTACAATGTTGTAACCTTGTCTGGAATATCAATTGTTTTTAGCTTTCTACACTCATAAAAAGCCCCATCCGACAATACTTCCAAATTCTTAGACAAGCTTATGCTTTCCAAGTTAAGGCAGTATTCAAATGCCCTGTAACCAATATGTGTTACTGAATCCGGAATATCGATTGACTTTAGATTAAAACAGCTGGCAAAAGCCATTTCTCCAATAGTTTTGAGTGTGCTTGGCAACGAAACATTCACTAAGCTTTGGCACATAGTAAATGCTTCTTTTCCGATCTCCTCAATACCTTCTCCAACTACTAAGGTAGTAACACCAGGATAACGATAATAACAAGTATCAGTAATGGCCCCTGTTCCTGAAACATACAAAGTTTTTGTGGATTCGTCATATGTCCAAGTGGCAGATGGGCCACAATCCATATCAGCTTTTGCATTTGAACTTATAAAAAAGCAAGAAACAAATAATGTTGATAAAAGAATCAAGCTGAAAACTAATAATTTTTTCATTTGTACCTCCTATTTCTGTAAAAAAATGCTTTCACTATATTTCCTGTAATCTAATGTGTTTGATTTCAATAATTTTTTTAAAAATAGCAAAGAGCGCCTATTCTCCATAACAGAGTACAGACGCTCCCACAAAAGTCATAATATAATGAGGACTATGGTGGTAGAGGCAC
>JAZNEA010000102.1:0-67319 GCA_045588325.1 Clostridia bacterium | reverse complement strand
TTACCAGACAAGGAGATAATCTGTATTTGATTTACCCCTTTAATATGTTGCCAATTAAATTAAATAATGAAGGATCAAGAAGGTATAATTATTCTGGAGTCAAAAGATTTAAAGGACTGAATATATTTCATCTTTATTCGTATAGCAATGACCATATCTTAGTTTTTGATGAAGGTGGACGTACTGAAGAACTTCGGGGCTATGAATTAGATATTGATAGCTGCTCACTGGAGTCATTGAAGGGGAAGTCATATATGAATTATATGGAAGATGATTTTTGCCATATAGATGAGGATACAATAGTCTGCTTGTTTTACGATGAAGATTATTCAAGAAATTTGTGCATAAAAAAGGAAAACTCTATCCCACAGGTTATTGATGAAGTTATACGACAGTTTTATTATTGTGATGGTGATATATATTATGTCGATGGAAATAACGAGATATGTAAATATAATATTGAAACAGAAACAATCGTAGAGGAAATATGTCATATTAACACTATTTATTTATCTGAATTTTTGGTGCATGAGGGCAACTTGGTTTTTGTTGATACTTATTGGAGTGGAATAGGACAACGTGGTGGAATAGTTCAACTCGTTATCTATGATATGGAAAGAGATGAAAAAACTGTTTTAGACTTACCAGGAGTAAGTTCCCCTCATTATCAGTATTGTCATTTCAACGCTTATGACGGAAAAATATACTATAGCACACCAAAAGGATTGTTTGTGTATGATATTGAGAATCAACAGCAAACAACATTAAAAAAAGGACGTATAGGATCCTGTTATATATTTGATGATACTTGGGTCTATTATGAGGACTATTGGGGCACCATTTGGCGTATTACTCAAGACGGACAGGACCTAGAGAAGGTGTATGGCTGGTAGAGATGCACTGCCACAGGTCAGAGAATCACAATGACCGACGGCAATACCACCTACGAGTATGGATATTATGGTTCAACCTTGGTTTATGAGAAGATAACTCAGGGTAATACAGTAGTTGCCGAGATGTAGAGGTTATGTCTACGACACAGAGACAGAGCAGTACTACCTTAATAGCCGCTACTATAACCCAGAGTGGGGCAGGTTTGTTAATGCGGATGTATATATATCCACAGGTCAGGGCCCGTTAGGATATAATGTGTTTGCGTATTGTAATAACAGCCCAGTAAATGCATGTGATCCCAGTGGCGAGGATGCAATATGGTTGCAGGATACAAATACTGTAGCAGGACTTGGTCATACGGGGCTTTTATTGCAGGATGCAAAAGGTGATTGGTGGTATTTTTATTGGGGAAGAGGTTCAGGAATTAATGGTAATAAGTACCCAAAAAAAGAAGTTTATAGAGTTAATTCGTGTTCCGGATTCAATAATAGCAATATTGTAAAGTTAATTCAAAACAATATAGCAGGTTGGTTTGAACAAGCCCTTTATTTTGTGGGGGATTTTACTAAGAGCTTAAATTACGTAAAAAAATTGAGTGGCAGTTATAATTTGTTGAAATTTAACTGCATGCATGCTTGTGTTACTGCACTGTTACGAGGTACATTCAAGTTTTCAAATAATATGTATAGGAAAACATTAAAAAGTTTACTTAATATAAAAATCCCGAACAAGGCTTATAACATAATAAACGCATTTCATAAAAGTTTAAAAATTAATACCGTAGGAGTAGGATCTGGACGCGTTAACATTAATATAGTATGCAAATAAAATAAGGGGGAGTATATGAAAAGACGAATAGTTACAATTGTAATTTTGCTGTCTGCTTTAGTGTGTGTATTTTTTGTACTATATTTGAGAGGCACTTTTACGGAGATTTATTCTTTTGTTCCGCAAAGAGGAGTAGAGATTTCGGGAAATCCTGTTAACAATGATTTTAATAATATGCTTGCGGGAGGAAATCTTGCTAGAGTTGAAGATAAACTATATTACATCTATGGTGAGACGATTTATCCACCAAATGGAGTGATTTGCATTGATTCTAATATCGCAAGAAAGATTACACTTCCCAAGGAAATTAATTCGTTGTCTAGCACATTTTTGCATAAAATTGAGGACAGTCTCTATTTAAGTAATTATCGGGAAGCAGATAACATATTTGAGCTAACGAAAAAAAGGTTTGAGAAGGCAGATTTTATTGGTTCGGATGAAATAGGTCTGTATAAATACAGTATTCTGGATACCATTATTTACTGCGAAGAATATCCAAAGGTGTATGGAACTTCTTTAAATGTATACGAAGGAGGAGAAACAACGTGTATTGAAAGTGATTGCGTTGGTGGATTTTACCCATATAATGGATATGTTTTTTATACATGGTGCCCAGAAAATGGTAATCATGAGATTAGAAAGTATGATGTTGCAACCAAAGAAAAAACTATTGTGTACAAAGCCAACAATAGTTACCTAGGCAACAGCATTTACATAGTAGAAGGTTTTGCCTTTATAACTCTCCGCCCTTACGGAGAAAGCGAGGATTTATATCTTTTTGATTTAGATGGAAATACTGAGCCACAAGTGATTTTTCAAGGAGATAATAAGTTGTTTGGGCTTAATGTCTATGATGGGCAAGTATATATAGCACATAGAGACGATGGTATCTATGTATATAACATTGGCTCTAGAGAAACAACGTTGATATATGAGGGCGATGCCCGTAGATGCTACATTTTAGATGATAAATGGATCTATTTTGAAGATAGCTATGGGGGATTGTGGCGTATTACTCAACATGGCCAAGATTTAGAAAAAGTGTTTCGTTGGAGATTTAATAAGGGAGGAACTATTTAGTACTGCTTTCCAAGAATGATAGTGATTCACTTATGCTTAATGCACAAGGAGATGTAGTTGGTCTGGCTTAGAGGGATGAACCACCTGCAGTTCTATATACTACAATGCATGGGGAGAAATAGAGAGTGTTTCTGGCACGAAAGCTAGCACCCTTGGCGTACACAACCCGCTGAGATATAGAGGTTATGTCTACGGCACAGAGACAGAGCAGTATTATCTCAATAGTAGATACTACAACCCAGAGTGGGGTAGGTTTGTTAATGCTGATAATGTCTCATTCCTTGGTGCAACTGGAACGCAGCTAAGCTATAACCTGTTTGCTTACTGTGAGAACAATCCTGTAAATTATAGTGATGAGGATGGATACTTACGTTATCCAGGGGAAATTCATGATCAGGTAGTTTCTCATATTAAAAAAACTTATGGGTCAAAGATGTATAAAGTAACCTATAGATCAAATGGAAATGGAATAATTACATATGATTACAAACCAGTTAATTTTGCTGAAGTGGTAATTATTGCTGTAGTTGGCACTTTAGCTTTATTGGGTGATAAGTTAGTTTCATCGTTATCTCACAAGAAATATATTCATGCATTTTAATTGAGATGATTGGAGGAAAATGGGATACATGGAGAGTTTTTTGAAGGATTTTATGGAATTTTATAATAATATGAAATTTCATAAAAAAGGAAATTTATACTATAGACTGAATAATGATGTACTTCAAATTATGGAATTTAATTTTCTAAAAAGAGGAGTGTATGTAGAAGTGTATTTGGAGTATGGAATATGTCCGCTATGTATAGAGTTCATTAATGATGAATTAAGTAGCTATTGTAGGTTTAGTATAGACGACTTTGTATTAGACCAAAAACAATTTTTATTTAATCCAAGTTGCAGTGGCGACATGAAACGATGTCTTTATAGAGTAAAAAAACAATTTGATAAATGGGTCGTTCCATTTTTTAATGGTGATGATTCTATGCCATATGTCCATGCAATTAAAAAGTATGTTAAACAGAGAGATGAAGCAAGGAAAAAGCTGAATAAAGAAGAAAAAATCAAGAATAGATTTTGGTACAGGCATTTCGGGTGTGAGAATTTTGAGCATAGTTTCGAGCAGATGTATCTAAGTGATATGGAAGCCTTGACAGATGTTATGATGTACATGTCATTAAAAAATCATGATAAAGAAACATTAAGACAGATGTTAATGGTTTCCTTACATGACAAAATAAATACATTAAATTTTTCTTTAGAAGCAATGCTATGTCAATCACAAAAGAGACAAGATGATATTGATTCTATAAAAGGGATTATTGATAGAGAAATACATTTAATTGAGGATTTGCTCTTTAAGAGTGAGCAAGAAATAGACGACATAATAAGAGAGAATGAAAAGAAAAATTATATGTTGTTGAAGAAGAAATATCCAAAACTGGAAGATTAACAGTGTGCTTATGGTAGTGTAAAATATTTTGTATAAACCTCTTGGATCAATGAAAAAATCTTAGGTTTTTCTAAAAATTGAGTTGGGCTGGATGGCAATTTTTGTTATTCAGCCCTTGTTGTATTCATAACATTTGGCCGGCTGCATGTCGAGGTCACCCGTTAAACGGGTGTGCAGTTTACCCTTGAGTTTCAGCGGGTCAAATGCTTAAGAGATGTCCTCGGGACTTATCCTGTCCCCAAAATAAATGCATAACTGGTCGAGTGTCTGGCTCCAGGCCCAAGATTTGTCGGTCCATTAAAAGAGGTGGAAGACCGCTGGATCTTCCGAAAAAAGAGCAAATGTGTTATTTGCAGGATAATGGATAAGTGCTAGTATATACATAGCGCCAAGTTGTTCCGGCACGGCAGAAGAGCAGCGTTAAATTATGCAATTTATCTCCTAAAAAAGTACTTGAACAAGGTTTAGGGTTGTGTTATTATAACCCATGGCTATTTTTGAAATTATTTCGTCGATTTAGACGAGCCAATATATGGAAGGAAGAGGTGAACCAAGTGAAAGAGGGCATTCATCCTAATTATCAGAAGTCAGTAGTTAAGTGTGCTTGTGGAAACACATTCGAGACAGGTTCTGTTAAGCCTGAACTTAGAGTTGAAATTTGTTCCAAGTGTCATCCATTTTTTACCGGCAAGCAAAAGTTAGTTGACACAGCCGGCGGACGCGTAGACAAGTTCAGAAAGAAGTACGGTTATACCGGAAAAGGTGAATAAACGCAAGGTCGTGCTACACACGACCTTTTGTTTTTTATTTGAGAGAGAATTATGAGTGAGATTAAGAGAGAAACAAAGAGGACAAGCATAGGTGGTCAGGCCTTAATGGAGGGCCTCATGATGATGGGCCCCTACAAGATTTCATCCTGTGTACGTCTGTCCAACGGCGAGATCATTGAGAAGACACAGGACAGACCCAAGGCACCTAAGGCATCCAAGATTCCATTTGTCAGAGGCGCTGTCAATCTGTTTACTCAGATGAAGATCGGTATTGGAGAACTTATGTTTTCCGCTGAGCAGGTCGATGTCTCCGAGGAGACCAATAAGGCCCAAGACGGTGACAACACAACAGAGGTTGCAGATACAGAGCCTAAGGAAAAGGAGACAATACCTCCTTGGATGCTGGTTATTACAGTTATCTTTGCTCTGGGCCTCAGCATTTGTCTTTTTGTGTTGCTTCCCAGCCTTATTGTGTCCTTTATTCCGTGGGACAGGAGCATTACCGCGATTCACGTCCTGAGCAATTTGCTGGAGGGCATCGTTCGTATCATAGTCTTTGTAGGATACTTGTTGCTGGCCAACACCATGAAGGACATGCGCCGCGTGTGGATGTATCACGGAGCAGAGCACAAGACTATATACTGCTACGAGGCAGGAGAGGAGCTCACTGTAGAGAATTGCCGCAGATTCCCCAAGGAGCATAAGAGATGTGGCACTTCATTTATGTTCCTGGTTATGCTGATTGCCATATTGGTGTTTTCTGTAGTGCCTGATATGGGCAGATGGCTCAACCTGCTGATTAAGTTAGTTTTGCTCCCACTGGTAGCTGGCATTTCATATGAGGTGATCAAATTTGCCGGTAGCCATGACACTAAGTTCTGCAATGCACTGAGTAAGCCTGGCATGCTTTTCCAAAAGCTCACCACCAAGGAACCCGACGACAGCATGTTAGAGGTTGCTATTAAGGCCATGCAGAATGTAATCCCTGAGGATCAGGAGGCTGACAGGTGGTAATATGACTATCTCGCAGTTGAGAGAGTACATACAGGTCACCTTGTCTCAGGCAGGTATCAGGGAATACCAGTCCGAGTGCAGACTGATATTGGAACACATTGGCATATCCAACACCCAGGCCATGATATATGGCGACAAGGAGGTGGGGGATATGGAGTGCAGAGCTGTGGACATTACAGTGGAGAGAGCGACAACCAGGCGCCCCATCCAATACATATTGGGCGAGGCATGGTTTTATGGCAGACCATTTTATGTGGACAGCAGATGCCTTATACCGCGATTTGACACAGAGGTGCTGTGCAGAGAGGCGATAGAGGCAGTTGCCCCCATGGACACACCCAGGGTGGCAGATCTGTGCACAGGCAGTGGATGCATAGCCATTACCTTGTCTCTGGAGGCAGGTATACCAGTTGTTGCCACAGATATTTCACGTGAGGCACTGGATGTGGCTCGTATCAACGTGGATCGATTAGAGGCCAATGTGGAGCTCCGGCAGGGCGATATGTTTGATGCCTTGCCACAGGACGAGAAGTTTGACCTCATACTGTGCAATCCCCCCTACATTGCTTATGATGAGGGCGAGAATTTAGAGCCAGAGGTCACAAAATTTGAGCCATCCGGAGCACTTTTTGCAGAGGATCAAGGTTTGCTGTTTTACCGCAGGATAGCCAGGGAGGCCGGTGACCATCTTAGTTCAGGTGGTTACTTGCTGGTAGAGATAGGGGATACCCAGGGGGCTCAGGTTAAAGAGCTGTTTGAGAGAGCGGGCTATGACCATGTTGAGGTCATCAAGGACTATGGCAACATGGATAGAGTAGTTAAAGCTCACAAGATATGATAATGATAGCCATAGGCTATGGAATTTAAGGAGAGAATTATGTCAGACAACGTTTTCGATTTGCTAACCAGATTGGAACTGGATTTTGAGGCTCAGGCAGCCCAGGTCGAGTCAAGGGACAAGCTGGAGGAAATCCGTGTCAAATTCCTTGGAAAAAAGAGTGAGATTAACTCTGTTCTCAAGGGACTTAAGGACATGGAGCCCGAGGCCAGAAAGGTCATGGGTGCCAGAGCCAGTGCCTTTAGAGAGAACGTTGACCGATTTATTAAGTCCAAGGAGACAGAGTTGGTCAACTTGGATATTGCTAAGCAGATTGAGGCAGCAGGCGGTTTTGATATCACACTGCCTGGTGACTATTCCCTCAAAGGATCTTTGCACCCCATCACAATAGTTGCTAAGGAGCTTGTGGATATCTTTACATCCATGGGCTTTAACGTGGTAGATGGACCAGAGCTTGAGAGCGAATATTATAACTTTGAGGCGCTGAACGTTCCCGCAGACCACCCTGCCAGAGATATGCAGGACACATACTGGTGCGACAATGGACAGTTGCTGAGGACACAGACATCCACATGTCAGATCAGGGCCATGGAGAAGTTCGGTGCACCCCTTAAGATTGTTGCCCCCGGCAGATGCTTCCGCAACGAGTCAATCGATGCCAGCCACGAGAACACATTCTTCCAGTTTGAGGGTATGGTGATCGACAAGGATGTCTCCATTTCCAACCTGATTTACTGTATGAAGCAGCTTTTGTCCAAATTCTTCCAAAAGGATGTTGAGGTAAGACTTCGCCCAGGATTCTTCCCATTTGTTGAGCCTGGCTTTGAGTTGGACCTTAAGTGCATGATTTGTGGTGGCAAGGGATGCCCCACATGTAAGCAGAGTGGATGGATTGAGCTGTTGCCCTGCGGCATGGTTCACCCCAACGTATTGAGGGCCGGTGGCATTGATCCTGAGGAGTATACAGGCTTTGCCTTTGGTGGCGGCCTCACCAGACTTGCCATGATGCGCTACGGCATCAGAGATATCAGAGTTCTTAACTCCGGAGACATCCGCGTTATGGAACAGTTCAACAAGGTTATCTACTAAGGGAGGCAGACATGTATATTTCATTAAATTGGATTAACGATTATGTGGACTTGACCGGCGTAGACGTGGCCTGGTTGGTTCATAGATTTACAATGACAACAGCCGAGGTCGAGGGTTATGAGACCAAGGGCGCAGATATTGCAGGCGTTGTGGCAGCCAAGGTTTTGACTGTAGAGGAGCATCCTAAGTCAACTAAGCTCCATATTTGCCAGGTAGACAAGGGAGACGAGACAGTTCAGATCGTGTGTGGTGCACCCAACGTTCGTCCCGGTATGATTGTACCCCTTGCAACCATAGGAGCAAAGCTCCCGGGCATTGATGCTATTGGAGAGGCCAGTCTTGTTGGCGTCACCAGCTACGGCATGATGTGCTCAGAGAAGGAGTTGGGCATCTCCGACGATCACAGTGGCCTTATGGAATTCCCTGAGGATACTGTAGTTGGTACAGATGTTCATGAGCTGTTGCCTCTGGACGACACAATTGTTGAAGTGGACAACAAGTCACTGACAAACCGTCCTGACCTGTGGGGTCACTACGGAATTGCCAGAGAGATTGCAGCTATTTTGGGCAAGCCTCTGAGACCCATGCCCCTCTATGACTTGGAATCCCAGGATTTGTCCGCGCTACCCAAGGTGCCTGTTTCCATTAAGGATCCCGACAAGTGTTACAGATATTCATGCATTGCATTTGGCAATTTCCGTGCCAAGGTTTCTCCCGTTTGGATGAGAGTCAGACTCTACTACTGTGGCATGAGAGCTATCAATGCATTGGTAGACCTGACCAACTATGTAATGATGGATTTGGGTCAGCCCATGCACGCCTTTGATCGCAATACAGTCAGCGAGATTTGTGTACAGTCCTTTGACAAGGATGTGGAGTTCGTCACATTGGATGATGCACCCAGGACAGTTCCGGCAGGTACACTGTTTATCTGTGACGGTGACAAGCCCACTGCCATTGCAGGTATTAAGGGTGGAGCAGAGTCTGAGGTAACAGAGGAGACAGAGGCGATTTTGTTGGAGTCTGCCAGCTTTAACGGCGGTTCAATCCGCAGAGCATCTATCAAACTGGGTCTCAGAACAGATGCCAGCGCCAGATACGAGAAGAGTCTGGATCCTGAGTATGCCATAACAGCTATCAAGAGAGTTCTGTATTTGGCAATGCAGGAGGACCCAGGCACCACCATCGTTTCTGACTTGTCAGATGTGAATGTCAGCCCGCTTAAGCCTGTTCAGCTCGTATTGGACAAGGCATATATCGAGAGATATACCGGCATGACCATCGACATGAATATGGTTGTTAAGACATTGACAGCCCTTGATTTTGGAGTGGTTTTGGAGGGAGATACCATCACAGTAGATGTTCCCAGTTTCCGTTCCACTAAGGACGTTACTATCAAGGTGGACATTATCGAGGAGATTACCAGAGTATACGGCTACGACAATATTCAGCCTGAGCCCCTCAAGGCATCTGTTATGCCCGGCGTGGTTAACGAGGTTTCCGTTTTGGAGAACAGCATTAAGACCATGCTGACAGACGGATATGGCATGTATGAGGTCAATAGCTACGTATGGTATGACGATAACTTAAACAACAGCTACGGTCTGCAGCCCCATGGCAGCATCCATTTGCTAAAGCCCAGCAGCCCTGAGCACGGCACCATTCGTGAGGTTATGGCACCTTCTATGCTTTATGCAGTTGCAACTAACGTAAAGCACACAGATAGCTTCAGCATTTACGAGATTGGCAGCACAATGACTCTGGGACAGGATAACAAGTCCATCGAAAACAGAGTTTTGTCCGTTGCGATGTGCTCCACAACACTTAGTGAGGATCAGCTGTTCTACAAGCTCAAGGGCCTGACAGATACCATGATGTGGAACTTTAAGAACATTACCCTGGAGTATGTTAAGGATACAGAGCTGGGATATAACTGGTTGCACCCTGTAAAGTGTGCTGTTGTTAAGTACGAGGGACAGACTTTGGGTTATATCACAGTATTGCATCCCTCACTTAAGCAGAAGATTTCCCGCAGATCTGCATGTGCAGTTCTGGAACTCAATGTGACAACACTGTCCAAATTGCAGGCAGTTGTGGCATCCTATAAGGAGGCAGCCCGTTATCCTGAGGTTAAGCTGGACTTTAACTTTGTGGTGCCAAATGGCGCAGAGTTTAAGACAGTTGCAGACAGGATTGCAGCCTTTGAGTCACCACTGTTTAAGGAGTTGCAGTTTGTCAGCCTCTACAGAGGCCAGGGCATTGACGAGGGCTACAAGAGTCTTACATTCAATGTGACAATTGGCAGCAGCGACCATACACTGTCTGGTCAGGAGATTGACGAATATCAGGCAGGCCTCATTGCATATATGCAATTGGATGGATACAAACTGAGATAACAAGATGGATAATAAGTCAACAAAATTAATAGTATTAACAGGTGGGGGCACGGCAGGACACGTGACCCCCAACCTTGCTTTAGTCCCCTCACTCAGAGAGCAGGGATATGATGTCAAATATATTGGGTCTAAGGCTGGCATTGAGCGTGGTCTGATAGAGTCACAGGGGATACCATATTATCCCATTTCGTCGGGAAAGGTACGCAGGTATTTTGACCTCAAAAACTTTACAGACATGTTCAGGGTAGTGGCAGGCATATTCCAGGCTCTGGGACTTTTGCGTAGGCTCAGGCCCAACGTGATTTTCTCTAAGGGTGGTTTTGTGGCTGTGCCTGTGGTTATTGCTGCAAAGGTGCTCAAGATACCTTGTATATGTCACGAGTCAGACTACACCCCCGGACTGGCAAACAAGATTTCTGCCAAATTCGCGCCTAAGGTTCTGACGGCATTTGAGTCCACACTTAAGTATTTGCCAGCGGATAAGGCAGTATATGTGGGCAGCCCTGTGCGCAGGGAGTTATTGGCTGGTGATGCCAGGATGGGATACCAGTATTTTGGATTCGATGGTTCCAAGCCAGTTCTGCTAGTGCTGGGTGGCAGCCAGGGATCCCAGAGACTGAATAAGGCCGTCAGGGATGCACTGCCAATGCTGCTCAAGGACTTTTGTGTGGCCCATGGTTGTGGTAAGGGCAATATTGACCAGACCCTCCAGGGAACTGCAGGATATGCGCAGTTTGAGTACATCAACGAGGAGATGCCTCATGTGCTAAAGGCAGCCAATATTGCAGTTTCCAGATCCGGCGCAAATGCCATTTTTGAATATTTGTCAGTAGGCTTGCCATCCCTCCTGATTCCACTGGAGGTTGGTTCCAGAGGAGACCAGGTGCTTAATGCAGAGGAGTTTGTATCCAAGGGTTATAGCCAGATGCTGAGAGAGTCAGATATTACAGGCCCGGAGGTTCTGTATAATGCGGTAATGGAGCTGTATAATAGCAGGCCACAGCATATCGAGGCCATGAGAAAGTTCGCTAAAAATGACACCATCGAGCAGATTGTGTCCATTATAAATGGTTGTGCCAGATAGTATATGAGTATTTACAGACTGACAGTTTCATACAATGGTGGAGATTTTGACGGATGGCAGAGGCTCAAGGATAACCATAAGACAATTCAGGAGATTCTTGAAAATGCCGTCTCCCAGCATATTGGGGAGGCGGTGGAGATAACAGCTTCGGGCAGGACGGATGCGGGAGTGCATGCGAGAGCCCAGGTGTGTAGCTTTAAGTCGGAGGGAAAGTTGGACCTGGATGATTTTTTGCCAGGGGTCAATGGCAGGCTGCCCAAAACTATCTCTGTGATGGAGATTAGCCAGGCCTCAGACAGGTTTAACGCCAGAATCCATGCCAGATCCAAGACATATTGCTATCAGATATGGAATCATCCCAGCAATCCGGGGTTGTATAGTGACATGGCAGTATGCTTTGGAGACGTAGTCAACGTGGCTGCACTCAGGGATGTTCTGAATATGTTCGTAGGCACCTATGACTTTAATGCATTTGCCACAAGATCTGCCAACAAGAACACAATAAGAACCATATCAGGCGTCCGAGTAGAACAGGATGGCCATCTGGTGAAAGTGTTCGTCACAGGTGATGGGTTCTTGCACAATATGGTCAGAAATATTGTGGGAGTTTCGGTAGCTTGCGTCCAGGGCAGTGTATCCAAAGGTGACATCCTGCAGGCACTGTCTGACAGAACCTGGAACATCAAGGGACATAAGGCTCCTGCAAGAGGTTTGTGCCTGTGGCAGGTGGACTACCAATAGACAACAACTTAACGAAAACGACAGCATTCTACAGCCAAACTGAGGGCAAAAAATAGTGCAATAATGACCTCAAACCATTGAAAATGCAGACTTTCGGGGCGTTGGGCCAAAAAATAATCAATAGAATAGTCATATAATCCTCCCAAGAGTTTTGGGAGGTTTTTTTATGATTAAGAGAGTCTATTCCTGTGGGTGCTACGGCATGCGACCGTTTCTCATTCATGCTGAGGTGGACGTGCGCAACGGTTTGCCGGATTTTGACGTGCTGGGAGGTGCTGGGAGTTACGAAAGAGAGGCCGCCAAGAGGGTCAGAATATCCCTGAAAAACGGCAATTACAGTTTTCCTAAGAATCACATTACCGTGAATCTGGCACCGGCGGATATGCCCAAAAACTGTTCTGCAATTGATCTGGCATTGGCGGTGGGTATCTACGCCCATATGTACGACCTGGCCGAGGACAAGCTGGATGGATATGTGTTGGTGGGCGAATTGTCATTGGACGGCAGGATAAAGCCATGTCGCAATGCCATCAGCATG
Source organism: Clostridia bacterium (assembly GCA_045588325.1). Lineage (GTDB taxonomy): Bacteria > Bacillota > Clostridia > RGIG7378 > RGIG7378 > RGIG7378. The sequence continues at coordinate 54,596 of JAZNEA010000102.1, read as the reverse complement.
GTGGATTATTGCCTGAGAGAGACTGACAAGCACATCATCATACCTGCGGAGAATGCAAGGGAGACATGGCTCATGAAAAATGAGAGGGTGCATTATGCGGATAGTTTTGCCCAGGCATTGGATTGCATCATAAATGGTGTGGAGACAGAGATGCAGCATGGTACAGGAGAGATGCAGGAGGGCAGTTGTCAACTGGATTATGGCGAAATATATGGCAATCAGGAGGCAAAGAATGCCATGATGGTGGCAGCTGCAGGCAGGCATCACACGCTGCTGATTGGCAGTCCTGGATGCGGCAAGACCATGGTGGCAGAGAGGCTACCTACAATTATGCCGCCAATGACAGAAAAGGAGATGTTTGAGACCACCGGGATTTATAGCGCAGCAGGTAAGCTGGGACAGGAAGGTGGATGGATCAGGCAACGACCTGTGATTAAGGTTTCCCCAAATACCACCAAATTTGCCATGACAGGTGGAGGCAGGATACCGACTCCAGGCGCAATATCTCTGGCCCACAACGGCATACTGTTTGTGGACGAGGCTACACAGATGTCCCCTGAATGCCTGGACACTCTGAGGGAGCCTCTGGAGCAGAGGACAGTTAACTTGTTGCGGCAGAATACCAGAGTCGTTTTTCCTGCAGGATTCCTGTGTGTGCTGGCGGCGAATCCCTGCAAGTGCGGCAAGCTGCTGGATGATCCCAACATGTGTAAGTGTTCGGGAAAGGAGAGGAACAGTTACATCACCAAGCTGTCAGGCCCTCTTATGGACAGGGTGGATCTGCACGTCAAAATGACTAATCAGCCACCTGAATGTATGCGCGACAACACCGCAATAAACTCCGAGACCATGAGGCAGAGAGTGTTGCAGGCCTGTGAAATTCAGGCCCACAGATTTGGCAACGGGGAGCGCTACAATTCGCAGATGACCCCTGGAGAGGTAAATGAGTATTGCAAGCTGGATATGGAGACGGGAAAGCTATACGACATGGCGGTGTCTAAATATGGTTTTAGCAACAGGGCGTATTTTCGCATGCTGAGGGTGGCCAGAACGTTGGCCGACCTGGATGGCAAGGGGAACATTGGCGCAGCTCACATACTGGGGGCCTTATCTTATAGGGGGATCAGTATCAATGGATAGCAAAATGTACGACATAATATACTGCCTGATGATACCTGAGCTTGGTTCGGCAGGACTGGCTAAGCTGGTCAGAATGTACGACTCTTACGAGAACATCAGGTGCCTGTCTGAGGGTGAAATCAGGTCATCCCGTATCATTGGCAAGGCAGGCAGGGAGGCGTTACTACAGGGCAAGGTTGAACAGTATGTGGATAAGGCCTTGGCAATAATAGAAAAAGAGGGGATTAGTATGTGCGCAATTGGTGAGGATGAGTACCCTAAATCGCTGTATGATATGCAAAATCCACCTCCAATACTGTTTTACAAAGGTAAGCTGCAGGCTAAAGAAAGGCGTATTTCTATAATAGGATCCAGGGCATGCAGTCACTATGGCATGACAGTGGCAGAGGAAATAGGCCGCAGGAGCGGCAAATGCGGAATAACTACAGTCAGTGGACTGGCAGAGGGCGTGGATGGGCTGATCCATAGGAGCACAGCAGAGGCAGGTGGCCGTACTGTTGCAGTGGTGGCTGGCAATATAGACAAGCCGTATCCTGCTGACAACAGGAGATTGATCGGTCCAATATTGGATGCGGGAGGATGTGTCCTCACCGAGGTTCCACCGGGAAAACCCATATATAAAGCAGATTTTATACTGCGAAACAGAATTATAGCTGCTCTGGGTACGGTCCTGGTGGTTGTGGAGGCAGGTAACAGGAGCGGATGCTTTTCCACCGTGGACTATATGAATGATCTGGGCAGAGAAATATATGCGGTGCCAGGCAATATCACTTCTCTCAGAAGTCAGGGGACAAACAAGATGTTGCAGCAGGGAGCCCACGTATATACATCCTATGATGATTTTATGATTGACAGCGGATTGGGGGTATTTGCAAAAAAACATGATGGCTTTACCAGCCAGGGGATTGAACTGAGTAATCTTGACAAAAGACTCCTGGCTGAGATACAGTCAACTCCCTGTACGGTGGAACAGCTAAGCCTCAGGTTTGACATGGATGCCGGCACTATTGCCCAGTCTCTCACATTTTTGACACTTTTTGGTGAGGCCATCGAGGTTACCCCTGGTTGGTTTGTGGGCAAATCATGTTAAGAGGTTGCCTGCTCAACCAAAGTGTGCTATATACTTTTTCGTGTGAAGGAGTAAGAACGTATGTCCGATTGTTTGATAATTGTAGAGTCACCTACCAAGGTTAAGACTATCAAGAAGTTTCTTGATGGTTCTTTTGACGTGGAGGCGACAGTAGGCCATATCAGGGATCTGCCTACCAATCAGTTGGGAGTGGACCTGGAGAGGGATTTTAAGCCAAGATATGTTAACATCACCGGCAAGGCAGATGTTATATCCAACCTTAAGAAGCAGGCAGCCAAGGCTAAGCAGGTGTTTATCGCATCGGACCCTGATCGCGAGGGAGAGGCTATTGCATGGCATACAGCAACTATTTTGGGAATTGACCCTGCATCGCAGTGCCGCATCACGTTTAACGAGATTACTGGCAATGCTGTTGGAGCTGCACTTAAGGCACCCAGGGCTATTGATATGAATTTGGTAGATGCCCAGCAGACCAGGCGTATATTGGACAGGATTGTTGGATACAAGATCAGCCCCATATTGTGGAACAAGGTTCAGAAGGGGTTATCAGCAGGCAGAGTGCAGTCTGTGGCTGTCCGCATGATTTGCGATAGAGAGAACGAGATTACATCCTTTGTGCCTAAGGAGTTCTGGACAATTATTGCCAACCTCTCCAAGGCAGGAGATAAGATGGCATTTGATGCCAAGTACTACGGAGAGCAGGGACGTAAGAAGGCGTTGCCTAACAGAGAGGCAGTCGACAAGGTGCTGGCCGCCATTCAGGGCCGTGAGTTTAGCGTTACCGGCGTCAAAAAGGGTAGCAAGACACGCAATCCAGCTCCACCATTCACAACCAGCGTGCTCCAACAGGATGCCTCCCGCAAGTATGGATTTACCAGTGGTCGCACCATGCAGATTGCACAGCAACTCTATGAGGGCGTGGATGTTAAGGGACTGGGTTCCACAGGATTGGTCACATATATCAGAACGGACTCCACCAGAATAGCAGACGAGGCAAGGGCGGCAGGCAAGGAGATTATCCTCAGGACATACGGCAAGGAGTATCTGCCCGCCAAGGACAGATTTTATAAGAACAAGTCTGGCAGCCAGAATGCCCACGAGGCCATCAGACCTTCTCACCTGGAGTTGCGCCCCGAGGACATCAAGGACTCCCTTACATCAGAGCAGTACAAGCTGTATAAGCTTATCTGGGACAGGTTCCTGGCCAGCCTCATGGCCTCAGCTGTGTATGACACTATGCAGGTAGATATTGATTGTAATGGACAGACGTTTAAGGCGTCTGGATCTAAGGTTACATTCCAGGGATATTTGGCTCTGTACGAGGAGACTACCGATGATGCCAAGGAGGATGACGACGATGGCGTCAAGTTGCCCAGGTTGGAGGTGGGTGACAAGCTGGCTCTTAACAAACTGGAGGACAAGCAGAACTTTACACAGCCCCCACAGAGGTACACTGAGGCCACTTTGATCAAGGCCATGGAGGAGGAGGGTATTGGTCGTCCCAGCACCTATGCTCCCACTATTGCTACAATCGTATCCAGGACATACGTAGAGCGCGATAAGAAGTACTTGGTTCCCACCGAATTAGGCTCTGTTGTCAACGATTTTATGTTGGCCAACTTTACAGATATTGTGGACAAGGGCTTTACAGCAGATATGGAGAACATGCTGGACTCTATTTCAGAGGGCCAGTCAAACTGGAAGGAACTCCTAAGGAACTTCTATTCGCCCTTTGCCGTGGCTCTGGATAAGGCCCAGACACAGACGGCCAAGGTGGAGATTAAGGAGGAGGTCAGCGATGTTGTGTGCGAAAAGTGCGGACGCAACATGGTGGTAAAGACAGGCAGGAACGGAAAGTTCCTGGCATGCCCTGGCTATCCCAAGTGTAAGAATTCCAAGCCCCTCAGAGTAGAGGCAGGTGTTAGGTGCCCAAAGTGCGGAGGCGCTGTTTTGGAGCGCACCACAGCCAAAGGCAAAAAGTATCTGGTATGCGAGAAAGGACCACAATGTGACTATATGGAGTGGGGCACAGTTCTGGCAAACAAGACATGCACCACATGTGGTAGCTTTATGGTAACCAGCTTTTTTAAGCGCCGCAGGATGATTAAGTGCGGCAATCCCCAGTGTTCCACCAGAGCCAAGGATTCTGCGAAAGAGGTCAGCGATGAGTCAGAGGATTAACATAATAGGAGCTGGCCTTGCAGGCTGTGAGGCGGCATATCAGGTGGCTAAGAGAGGTATCCAGGTCAACCTATATGAGTGCAAGCCTGTAGCAATGTCTCCAGCCCATCACATGGAGTCCTTTGCTGAGCTGGTGTGCAGCAATTCCCTGAGGGCAGACAATATTGAGAACGCCTCAGGTTTATTAAAGCATGAGATGCGCAGGCTGGACTCTCTCATCATGCAGGCAGCGGATGCTACATCGGTCCCTGCTGGAGGAGCTCTGGCTGTGGACAGGCACAAGTTCACAGAGTACGTAACAGATGCCATTAAGAATAATCCTAATATTACAGTGATCAATCAGATGGTAGATTCCATACCTGATGACGACTCCGTGTGGATAATTGCCACAGGACCTCTTACCATGGGCGGACTGCCAGATTGTATCAAGGGGCTGATTGGCGACGATTCGCTATATTTCTATGACGCCGCTGCTCCGATTGTGGATGCCGACTCAATAGACATGGATATAGTCTATTGTGCCGACAGGTACGGCAAGGGAGACGGTGACTATCTTAACTGCCCCATGAATAAGGAGCAGTATACTGAGTTCCGCAATGCACTGTTGACAGCAGAGCAGGTAGAGCTGCATTCATTTGAGAATGTGATTCATTTTGAGGGATGTATGCCCATCGAGGCATTGGCAAAGAGAGGTGAGGAGACCATGGTGTTTGGCCCTCTTAAGCCAGTGGGACTGACCAACCCCAGGACAGGCCGTGAGGACTATGCCTGCGTACAGCTCCGCAAAGAGAATAAGGCCGGCACCATGTATAATCTGGTGGGCTTTCAGACTAATTTAAAGTGGCCTGAGCAGAAGAGGGTGTTTGGCATGATCCCCGGACTTAAGGATGCTGTTTATCTCAGATATGGCGTAATGCACCGCAACACATTCATCAAGTCTCCAGGCAAGTTGGAGCCTACATATAGATTAAAATCTCACAGGAGAATATATTTCGCAGGACAGATAACAGGCGTTGAGGGCTACATAGAGTCCACATCCTCGGGCCTTGTGGCAGGCATAAATGCAGCCAGAGAGGTTTTGGGACAGGAGTCTGTGATATTCCCTGCTTGCACGGTAATAGGCGCCCTGGCCAATCATTCTTCGGCATATGCTGGCAAGGATTTTCAGCCCATGAAGGCCAACTTTGGCATTGTGGATACGGAGCGGTTCCCTAAGGTGCGCAGGCAGTCCAAGATGGAGAGATACCAGCTCATCGCCCAAAACAGCCTGGATATTATCCAGCAGATGATCACAGAATGAGGATATTTACTGTTACAGATAAGCATAATGGCGTGACTGTCGATAGGTTCCTGATGGGGACTTTTGACAGGATGCCAAAATCCGCGTTGCACAAGGCCTTCAGACAAAGGGACATTAAGGTAAATGGGCATCGTGCAGATGCCAGCCACGTTGTGCATACAGGCGATTCTGTACAGGCCTACATAGCAGATTATGTCCTGATGGGCATTCAGGAGCCTCAGATTGCATACGAGGACGACAACATTACAATCGTGAATAAGCCTGCTGGAATATGTGTGTGCGATGGACCGGCCAATGAACTAACCCTTGCAGATGTTCTGCCGGGGGAGTGGTTCCCCTGCCATAGGCTGGATAGAAACACCGCAGGACTTGTCATATTTGCAAAGACGGAGGAGCAGAGGGACAGGATAACTGCTCTGATTCGAGACAGGGATATTACAAAGAAATACAGGACTAAGGTGTTCGGCAGACCGCCCAGGGAGTCCGACAAGGTAGTCTCCTACATGGAGAAGGATGCCAAGAGGGGAATGGTCAAAGTGTATAACCAACCGGGCCCCAACAGGTTACAGGCAATAACCGGATACAAGGTGGCAGGAAAGGTGAATGATGCTCCTGACATATATGAGGTGGAGGTTACGCTCTATACAGGCAGAACCCACCAGATCCGAGCCCAGATGGCGGCACTGGGATGCCCAATAGTAGGGGACAGCAAGTACGGCAATTATGAGCTGAACAAGAAGCTGGGCTACAGGCATCAGGAGCTGATGGCGTATGAGATAGAGGTGCCGGACTACAAGGATGGGGAGCCATTGGTGGTTAAGGTATAGACGGGATCTTAATAACTAGTCTGACATACTGACTTTATAAACCTTGAAAACTATGGTATAAATATATTGTAAAGCTAAGGACATATAGGCGATAAGTGATAATCTACTTCTCAGAGGCATGGCCTCTACCACCTAAGTCCAATCGATAATATAAAGACTTAAGTTGGAGCGTCATACTCTGTTTGGAGAGTATAGGCGCTCTTTGTGTTTTTTGGGTAGAGAAGGACAGGGAGAGAGAAAGACGAGGGTGCATTTACATGGATAACAGAATAGAAAGGCTTGTTAAAGTGCTAGTAGCCATTTTGTTGATAGCTTGTATTGCAGGTTGTAGTCCAGGCCAAATAACAGACTTAGGAGCTGATGTAGTAACACAAACTCCTGAGGAAAATGCAACTACTACGCCAGAATTATTGAGGGAAAGTGTATTTGATAATGTTACGAATATAAGTTTCTACACTAATAGGGAAGCGGACTACGGAGCATATTGGATAAAGACTATAGAGGAGTATAACAATTTACGTCTTGACAAGGAATATGATGAGGATTTCTTTAAGGATAAGGCATTGTTGGTGATTAAGGCGGAATGGGAGTCTGGCACTCCAACGGTAACATTGAATCCCAATCCAGTCATAGAAGGCAATATATTATACCCGGTGATAAATGTCCATATGGAGGGAAATGCATTTGACTGCGCGTATATGACTTCATTAATGACTGCTGAGGTAGATAAAAGGTACGCAGAAATGCTAATTGGTGAGATCAAATTTACATTTAGTGGAAATTACTTTGATGACAAGGATAATAGGATAGATAACTTCTATCATTCGGAAGATAAAGAAAGATGAGAGAAAGACGAGGGTGCATTTACATGGATAACAGAATAGAAAGAATAGTTGCTATATTGTTTTGTTGTTTGACCCTTGCATTTTGCATCACTGCGTGCGGCAGAGCAGAACCCACATCAGACACTGCAAATCCTATGCCTACTCCTGAGGCGCAAGACACCAGTATTTTCCAAAATATAGTGAATCTGGAGACTCGATTGCCAGGTGTGCTTTATCCGGTAATAAATATCCATAGTAATAAGGATGAACTTTGTACGCCCGCATCTATGACAACCATAATGATTGCTGAGGCGGATAAAGCATATGCCACTATGCCGTTGGGCAAGAGCATATTTACATACAGTGGGACAGCTTATGAGCCTGATTCTGAAACTTATGATGATGATATAAATAATGAGTAATATGAAGGATGGAATAACGTCCAGGAGGTTAAAGCACAAAATATCAGCATTCGTTGGTGATTCCTGCACCAGCGGATAGGACTCCTTATTCTTTAGCGCAGTAGCCCATAGTGGTTGCTGCGCTATTTCTTGCTTTTATTTTCCCATAGCTGTAAAATAATACGGATTATGGGTTAGTATGCCTTTTATTATATTGCAGAGGTTTTATGAGACAAGAAATTAAGAGCAGGAGAACATTCGCCATTATATCCCACCCCGACGCAGGTAAGACAACCATGACGGAGAAGCTTTTGCTGTACGGAGGTGCCATTAACATGGCCGGATCCGTTAAGGCTCGTCGTGCAGCCAAGTTTGCCACATCCGACTGGATGGATATTGAGAAGCAGAGAGGTATCTCTGTTACTTCTTCTGCCATGCAGTTCAATTATGACGGTTATTGCATCAACATTCTGGATACTCCTGGACACCAGGATTTCTCAGAGGACACATATCGTACACTTATGGCTGCGGATAGCGCAGTTATGCTTATTGACGGCGCCAAGGGCGTTGAGCCCCAGACCATCAAGCTGTTCCAGGTTTGTCGCCTGCGCAACATCCCTATTTTTACGTTTGTAAACAAGATGGACCGTGCAGCCAAGGACCCCTTTGAGCTCATGGACGAGATCGAGACAGTGTTGGGCATCAGATGCTATCCCATGAACTGGCCAATAGGTACAGAGGGCGACTTTAAGGGAGTATATGACAGACAGTCCAGGCAGATTCAGCTGTATTCCGGTGGCAACCACGGCGCATCCATGGTTTCATCCATCACAGGTTCCACAGAGGATGAGTCATTCAGGGCTTTGCTGGATGACTACCACTACAATAAGTTTACCGAGGAATTAGAACTCCTGGATATGGCAGGTGATCCCTACGATTACGACAGGATTATCAAGGGAGAACTGACCCCCATGTTCTTTGGTTCTGCCATGAACAACTTTGGCGTTGAGCCTTTCCTCAAGGCCTTCTTAGAGCTGGCACCATGTCCCGGCGCACACAAGTCCAATATGGGCAAAATCGAGGCAGATGACCCGGATTTCTCAGGCTTTATTTTTAAGATTCAGGCCAACATGAACCCTGCTCACAGAGATAGGATTGCCTTTATGCGCATTTGTTCCGGCCATTTTGAAAAGGGTATGGAGGTCACACAGACCCGTACAGGCAGGCAGGTCAGATTGGCCCAGCCCCAGCAGTTTATGGCACAGGATAGAGTTGTAGTAGAGGATGCATGGCCGGGAGATATTATCGGTATCTTCGACCAGGGCGACTTTACAGTAGGAGACACAGTTTCTGCAGGCAAAAAGAGACTGCAGTTTGAGCCCCTGCCTGTGTTCCCATGCGAATTGTTTGCCACAGTTTCCCCCAAGGATTCCATGAAGCGCAAGCAGTTCTCCAAGGGCGTTCAGCAGCTTGCCGAGGAGGGCGCCGTACAGATTTTCCGCAGGCCCGACACAGGCATGGAGACCATCATTATCGGAGCTGTTGGTGAGCTGCAGTTTGAGGTTTTCTGCCACAGGATGAAGGGTGAATATGGCGTTGATCTCAGATTCGCCAACATGCCCCACAGTGCTGCTCGTTGGATCGATTCTGAGGTTAAGGACCTGGATTCACTCAAACTCCCCAGCGGCGTAATGCGCATTGAGGATAATGAGGGCATGCCAGTATTGTTGTTCGAAAACAGGTGGTCCATTGATATGTCCATCGACAGAAACCCAGGACTGGAGCTTAGGGAGATCAAACTCCAGAGAGAAGAGGTAGTATGAGGCAGGTTTGCATTATAGCTCTTGGTTGCCCCAAGAACATTGTAGATTCGGAGCATATTTCCGCTGATTTTGCGGCCACAGGCAGATATGCACTTACAGACAATCAGGCAAATGCAGATGTGGTTATAGTCAACACCTGTGCCTTTATCAGTAGTGCCAGGGAGGAGGCCATCGAGGCTATCCTGGGCGCAGCCGAGACCATGAGGCCAGATGCCAAGTTGGTTGTTACGGGATGTATGGCACAGATGTACGGGGAGATAATTCGCGAAGAAATGCCCAGGGTAGACTATGTGTTTGGCACAGGTACCTACGATGACATCATTGCCACAGTAGAGGGCGCAGAGTCCCAGATTTATGAGGACAATCACGTTCATGTTGGAGATATTTTTGACAAGAACGGTCCTGTGGATCTCAATGACCTGTCCTACCTGAATAGAGAAAATATGCATTCCACAGGCACGTATGCCTTCCTCAAGATAGCAGACGGCTGCAATAATGCATGTTCTTATTGCGTCATTCCCAGCCTCAAGGGCCGATATAGGTCCAGAAAATACGAGGATGTGGTTGCCGAGGCCCGGCGCCTGGCAGCAAAGGGCGTTAAGGAGATTATTCTGGTGGCTCAGGATACGACCAGGTATGGTCTGGATTTGTACAAGAGACGCAGATTGCCTGAGCTCATGGATGAGATTTCAAAGATTGATGGCATAGAGTGGATTCGCGTCTTGTATACATACCCAGAGCAGATAGACGATAACCTTATTGCCGTCCTGAGAGAGAATCCCAAGGTGTGCAAGTACCTTGATATTCCGATCCAGCACATAAACGACAGAATCCTTAAGGACATGCGCAGGAGAGGAGATTCGGCACTGATCAAATCCGTGCTGACCAAGTTGCGACAGGAGGTTCCGGGCATTGTGCTCCGCACATCTCTTATTGCTGGCTACCCCACGGAGACAGAGGAGGAGATACAGGAGTTGATCTCATTTGTGTCTGAGGGCTGGTTTGACAGACTTGGCGCCTTTGCCTATTCACGAGAGGACGGCACACCTGCCGGAGAGATGAAGGGGCAGATTCCCACCAGGACTAAGGAGGCCAGGGCCCGCAGGATTATGCGTGCTCAGCACAAGGTGGCATGCGCCAAGAACAAGGCTCGTGTGGGCCAGACATACAGGACCATCACAGAGGGCGTGGCAGATGACGGCATTTTCTACTATGGCAGAACCTATGGTGAGGCCCCGGATATAGACGATTATGTATACTTTGTCAGTCCAGAGCCATTAGAAATAGGTGATATGGTGGATGTTTACATCCAGACCTACAGGGACTACGAATTGATAGGAGAGGTAAGATGAATCTTCCCAACAGGATTACAATTTTCAGAGTATGCCTGATACCGATTTTCCTGGTATTCGCCCTGGGTCTGCCGTGGGGGATTGGCAATAGCTTTTTTGCCACCTATGGTACATACGTGGCTGCTGCCATTTTTATTGTGGCGGCCATATCAGATGCGGTAGACGGCCATCTGGCACGAAAACATAACCTGGTTACCAACTTTGGCAAGTTTATGGATCCCATTGCAGACAAGGTGCTGGTGGTTTCTGCCATGTTGGTGCTGGTCAGGCAGGGGATATTCCCAACCCTGGGCGTTATCATCATAGTTGCCAGAGAGTTTCTGGTATCTGCAGTCAGGATGATGGCAGCTACTGGCGACGGAAAGGTTATCTCAGCAGGCATCACAGGCAAGTGCAAGACGGTTTTCCAGATGCTGGCCGTAATCTTCGCCTTACTGAGGGATTTCCCGTTTTCAATCATTTTCACAACATTCCATGTGTATGATATACTATTTTGGTTATCTGTTATTTTGACAATTTGGTCCGGAGTAGAGTATTTGCTGCGCAACAGGCAGTATTTGAGAGGATAGAGATATGGTATTTATTGTAGATGCAATGGGCGGAGACAATTGCCCAGGTGCAGCAGTCAGAGGAGTAATGAACGCAGTCAGGGCTAAGACAGGCTTTGACATTTTGCTGGTTGGCGACAGAAAGCTTATAGAGCCCATTATGCAGGCAGAGGATTTTAACGACAAGCGCGTTAAGGTCATTGATGCGCCTACATATGTAGACATGGCAGACAACCCGGTTAAGGTGCTTAAGCAAAAGAGGGATGCATCTATGTTCAAGTGCATGGATATGCTAAAGGAGGGTCAGGGGGACCTGATGATTTCTGCAGGCAGCACAGGTGCACTCCTGGTGGGATCCAGCCTAATTTTGGGCAGGATCAAAGGTATCCAGTCACCTACCATGCCAGCGTCCATTCCTAACAGAAATGGCGAGTTTACACTGCTTTTGGACTCAGGATTAAACCCGGTTATCAAGCCTGAGAACTACGTCCAGTTCGCCAAAATCGGACGCATCTACTACAACGTTCTGACAGGCACACCCAATCCCAGGGTAGGTCTGCTGAACATGGGCACAGAAAATGGCAAGGGAACACCTGTGGTTAAGGACGCTTTTGAGGAGTTGCTGGATGCCAACGTAAACTTTGTGGGCAACATCGAATCCGCAGACATCCTCAAGGGTAAGATAGAGGTTGCAGTTTGTGACGGATTTACTGGCAACTGCGTTATCAAGGCCATCGAGGGCACTGCCAAGATGCTGACTGGTATGCTGAGAGGCATATTCGAAAAGAATGTTAAGAATAAGGCAGCCTATATTGCAATCAAGGGCGATATGTCCGAGATGAAGAGGGCCATGAATACAGACGAGAGTGCAGGCGCTCCTATTTTGGGCGTAAACGGCCTGGTAATTAAGACACACGGCAATTCCAAGGATTCCACATTCGCCAGCGTTATCCTCAAAAAGGCCATGCTTCTCAGTGATTCCAGGATTGTGGAAAGACTCACCAGGGAGTTTGCAAAATGAACCCAAAGCAGCAGGCTAGCATAGAAAAAAAGCTGGGATACGTATTCCGCAATAAGGCCCTGCTCAGACAGGCTCTGACTCACACGTCCAGGGCCAACGAGTTGTCCTCACACAATCACTGTGCCAGCTATGAGCGATTGGAGTTTCTGGGAGATGCTTTGCTGGGAATATCCATAGGCTCATACTTGTACGAGAGAATGCCAGAGGCTCCTGAGGGGGTTCTGTCCAAAACCAGATCGAATATCGTCTGCGAGAGGGCTCTTTACAGATGCGCAATCGAGATGCTGGATTTGCCGGAATTCGTCTTGCTGGGTAAGGGAGAGGAGCTGTGCGGGGGACGCCGCAAGCCATCTCTGTTGGCAGACGTTGTAGAGGCAATATTGGGAGCAATCTATCTGGACTCCTGCTTTGACGTAGCCAGGGCCGTGGCCGTCAGGCTTATGATGCCCATTATCACAGATGTATTAAGCGGCAACTTTGTAGATGACTACAAGTCCGCTTTGCAGAGTTATATACAGGGGAAGGGACTGGGAGAAATACGATACGTTATTATCTCTGAGACAGGCCCAGACCATGACAAGCGTTTTGAGGCAGAGGTTCGGGCAGCCGGACTGTCTGCAACAGGACATGGACACACCAAAAAAGAGGCAGAACAAGAGGCGGCCAAGGGATTGATGTCCCTTGTTAAGCCCACAAAGGGGGAAACTGAGCGATGAAACTCAGACATTTGTACGTACAGGGATTCAAGTCATTTGCAGATAAGCTGGACTTGGATTTTGCAGATGGAATAACTGTATTTATAGGACCGAATGGTAGCGGAAAGAGTAACATTTCCGATGCTATCAGGTGGGTATTGGGAGAGCAGAATCCCAGATTGCTCCGTAGTACCAAGATGGACGACGTCATTTTCTCCGGTAGTGAGGGTAGACGTTCTTTAGGTTTTGCCGAGGTAGCCCTTACATTTGATAACTCGGACAGAAAGTTGCCATGCGATTACGATGAGGTAACTGTATCCAGACGAGTATACAAGTCCGGAGAGAGCGAATTCCAGATTAACAAGACAAATTGTCGCCTTAAGGACATACGTGAGCTGTTCATGGATACTGGTATCGGCCGCGATGGATATTCTGTAATAGGACAGGGCAAGATTGACTCTATCCTGAATTCCAAGGCTGAGGATCGCCGTACTATATTTGAGGAGGCCTCTGGTATTACCAAGTTCCGTACCCGCAAGGAGGAGGCCGAGAAAAAACTGAATATCGCCAACGACAACCTGGCACGTATCAGGGACATTATATATGAATTGGATTCTCAGATGGACATGCTGTCCCAGGAGGCAGACAAGGCCAAACGCTTTATCATCCTGAGAGATGAGCTCCAGGAGCTGGAGGTTGGCATTTACGTAGATAATATTCGCATTTTGCTGAACAAGGCCGAGATGTACCAGGCAAAGGTTCTGGAGCTGGAGCAGGGTATTGCAGATTGTGATGCCAGCAGGCAGGAACTGGTGGGCCGCAGGAGCTCCTTTGGAGATATGGAGCAGCAGTGCGTTGAGAGACTGGATCAGGCTAAGAATCAGCTGCACGATGTGGAGCTAGAGTTGGAGACAGCCAAGGGACAGCGCAACCTTAGCTATCAGAGGATGGCAGAGGCCAAGGGGGCCATTTCCAAGGCAGCAGAGGATGCAGAAATACTTAACAAGGATGTTGAGAGAATTGCCCAGGAGATAGATTCCTGCGATAGGCAGATTGCAGACCTGGACGTTCAGGCCCAGGAGGTTAAGGCACAGTTGGAGTCAAAGCTCAATGAGTTGGCTCAGTTGAACGCCAGAATTTCCGAGAGAGAGACCATCAGCACCGGCACCACAGACAGACATGCTGCCCTTTCTGCAGAGGCAAATAGCTTGGGCAACAGGCTTACTGCCATTGATACGGAGCGCCAGGGCAACTTAAGCAGGATCAGCACCCTGACTGCAGATATCGCAGGTGCAGAGGCTGCTATTAAGGCCGGAGTACAGCAGATTGCAGAGGCCCAGACTAAGCTGGACAATTACGATGCCAAGATTACAACGGCCCGCAATAAGATAGAGGCACTCATAGATTCTAAGAACGACGTTATCAACAAGCTGGATCTGCAAAAACAGGAGCTGCAGCGTGTAAATGACGATTATCAGGCAAGCAATGCCAGATTGCGCACCCTCAAGGAGATGGAGAATTCCATGGAGGGATATCAGCGCAGCGTCAAGAATTTGATGAATGCGTGCAAACAAAACAGGTATCTGTCAACAGGTGTGTTAGGAACAGTGTCAGAACTGATCCGCGTAGACAGAAAGTACGAGGTTGCCATAGAGTTCGTGCTGGGCAACAGCTTACAGGATGTGGTCACAGAGACAGACCAGGACGCCAAGAGATGCATCGAGTATCTTAAGTCCCAGTCAGCAGGACGTGTTACATTCCTGCCAATTAATGCAGTCAAAACCAGGACTCTTGAGAGGGAGTTTGTGGGACGCATTGGTGGACATAGTGGATTTGTAGGTGTTGCATCCGAGCTGGTTAAGTCCGGCGCAAATGTTCGCCCCGTAGTCGAGAACTTATTGGGCAGAATAGTTGTGGCCAAGGATCTGGATAGCGCCATGGATATGGCCCGCAAGTGCGATTACAACTTCAAAATAGTTACTCTCGATGGAGATATGGTCAATGCCGGAGGTGCAATGACTGGTGGTTCTAGGGATACAGGCGCAGGCAGAGGTTTCCTGAGCCGCAAGAGAGAGATCCAGGAACTGACAGAGTCTACACAGGGTATGGCAGGCAGCATTGCTCAGGCCAACGCAGGATTGCTCCAACTGGAGTTGCAGCTTAAAAATGCAGACCGCGACCTGGCCGCTGCTACAGAGCAGTTCAGAAACATGCATACCGACAGGGCTGTTATGGAGAATAGCCTTCGCTCATTGCAGGTCAATTGTGACAGAGAAACAGCTCGCAGAGACCAGCTCGTCGACGATAGAGCTCAGGTTGTTGTTGCCAACGATGCATTGGACACAGAGCAGGCAGCAGCAAAGGAAAATCTGGCCAGGATCAATGCCGAGATGGCAATGATAATGGAGGAGATCGAGGCCTACGGCAGACAGGCTCGCCAGGAGCTGGAGGACAAGGAGGCACTAAATAGCCAGATCAGCTCCCGCCGTTCAGACCTAGAGAAGTTAGAGATTATTACTCTCAACGCCCTTCACAACAAGGAGAGAGAACAGATTCAGATGAATTCTGTTCTGGAAAATATTCAACAGGCCAACAAGGCAAAGCAGCAGGCCCAGGAGACACTGGATCAGATCGAAAACGACATCGATCGCCATGAGACAGAGATTGACGGCCTGATCGCCAGGAGAGTGGCCTCAGAGAATAATATTAAGGTGCTGACCGCAGAGAGGGATGGCCTTAGTGAGGAGTTCCGCAAGCTCAATCAGCAAATTGAGGCAACAGACGAGGCAAAGATGACCTATGTAGCCAAGCTTAACAGGGCACAGAATGATTCTATCCGCCAACAGTCAGAGCTCGAGATTGTTAAGAACAGGTTGTGGGACCAGTACAATCTTACATACGAGACATCTGAGGGCCAGTATAAGGTTCCCGAGAATATGTCGGTTGCGCGCAAGAGAGTTGATTACTTGAGAGATCAGATAAGGTCCATGGGCGACGTCAATGTGACAGCCATAGACCAGTATGCAGCCAACATGGAGCGCCTTAGATTCCTTAAGGAGCAGGAGGCAGATGTTGTGGAGAGCGGAGAAAAACTGCGCAAGATTATCTCAGAGGTATCTGCCCAGATGAAGGAACAGTTTGTATCCCAGTTCCAATTGATAAACGACAGCTTCTCCCAGGTGTTCTCAGACTTGTTCGGTGGCGGCAGGGCATATGTTGAACTCACCGACAATACTAATGTCTTGGAGAGCGGAGTTGAGATTATTGTGCAGTTGCCCGGCAAAAAGCTGCAGAACATGAATCTCATGTCTGGCGGAGAGAGGGCGCTGACTGCCATTGCGTTGCTGTTTGGCATCCTTAAGCTCAGACCATCACCATTCTGTCTGTTGGACGAGATTGAGGCTGCGTTGGACGAGGTGAACGTATCACGATTCAGCAATTATCTGGCAAATTGTGTGGACGATACTCAGTTCCTGATTATTACCCACAGACGTGGAACCATGGAAATTGCAAATTATATGTACGGAGTTACAATGCAGGAGCCTGGCGTTTCTAAGATTGTATCCATGAAGATTAAGGAGTAGCAGAGAAGATATGGGCTTTTTTGACAAGCTGAAAAATGGGTTGGCAAAGACTCGAGAGAACTTGGCAGACGGCATAAACAGGGTTTTTGCCTCCATGGGCAAGGTTGACGAGGACATGATGGAGGAACTCTTTGATGCACTGATTTCCGCCGATGTCAGCGTGGACACCGCAGACAAGATTATGGATCAGTTGAGAGATAGCATCCGTGAAAATAGGATTATCGATCCCATGGCGGCTAAGGAGCAACTGATCGGTATCATATCCGGCATGATCGCTCCGGAGAGTCAGGGACTCAAACTGGATTCAAAGCCAGCAGTAATATTTGTTATTGGCGTAAATGGTGTGGGCAAGACCACATCCATTGGAAAAATGGCCAACAACTATAAGAAATCCGGCCTCAAGGTTGTTGTGGCAGCTGCAGATACATTCAGAGCTGCTGCAATTGACCAGCTCCAGGTGTGGACCGAGAGGGCAGGCGTAGACCTGATCAAGCAGCAGGAGGGTGCAGACCCATCAGCGGTGCTGTTTGATGCCATAAATGCAGCCAAGTCCCGCAATGCAGACATCCTGATTGTGGATACTGCCGGTAGATTGCATACCAAGAAGAACCTGATGGAGGAGCTGAACAAGATGAATCGCGTGCTCCATCGTGAGTTGCCGGATGCAGACATTAATACGCTGATCGCCTTGGATGCCACCACAGGCCAAAACGGCATTTCGCAGGCCAAGGTATTCTCTGAAGGATGCCCCATAGATGGTATTATCCTCACAAAGCTGGATGGCACCGCCAAGGGCGGAGTTGTCATATCCATCAAGGATGAGTTGGGCATTCCGGTCAGATTAGTAGGCGTGGGAGAGGGAATCGACGATCTGTTGGTTTTTGAACCACAGGAGTTTGTGAGAGCTATTTTTGAGGATTGATTTATCCTTGACAGCCGGACTGCTTTAGAGCATAATTAACCGGCACACATGTTTCCGTAGCTCAGCTGGATAGAGCGACCGCCTCCTAAGCGGTAGGTCGGGTGTTCGAATCGCCTCGGGAACACCAGGGGGTATTTATACCCCCTTTTTTGTTGCCCAGAATTGCAAAATTGTGGGTTGTGTTCATAGACTTTTTCTGAAAAAACTGATTTAATAATTTATGACTTTATAGTTAAAGTGGGTTTGTGTTATGAACAAATTGAAGATCACCAATTTTTTAATGCTTACTATTGCAGGTATTGTCAATGCATTTGGCATTACACTTTTTTTGATGCCTGTTAAGTTATACGATAGTGGAATTTCGGGAACGTCTATGCTTTTAGACCAAATAACACCTGAATATCTGACGCTCTCAATTTTCCTTATCCTTTTGAACGTTCCCTTGTTCCTTTTTGGACTCAAAAAGCAAGGGTGGACCTTTACTGTTTACGCTATATACTCGGTTTGTGTCTACTCATTGTTTGCCTGGTTAATTACTGATGTTTTGCCTATTGATGTGAGCATTGCATCGCCCCTGGCAGGTACGGATTTGCTCTTATGTGCATTGTTTGGTGGTGTGATTTCCGGCATCGGCAGTGGACTGGCGATTCGCTATGGCGGAGCCATGGACGGCATCGAGGTTATGGCGGTGATCTTTGCAAAGCGACTGGGAATTACCGTTGGCACCTTTGTAATGATATATAACGTATTGCTTTATGTTGTATGTGGTTTCGTCCTCAACAGCTGGATTTTGCCACTTTACTCCATTGTCACCTACGCTGCTGCATTAAAGACTATCGACTTTATCGTAGATGGTCTCGATAGGGCAAAATGTGCGATCATCATTACCGACCATCCGGATGAGGTGTGCGATAAGCTTTGTGAGGTGTTTGGCAGCGGCGTAACATGTCTAGAGGCAAAGGGTGGCTATTCTAACAAAGAAAAGTCCATGTTGTATTTTGTTATGAATCGCTACCAGGTTGTCAGGATGAAGGAAATGGTCCACGAAATTGACCACAATGCATACATAACAATCAGCGAAGTTGCAGACGTGTTCTCAAATAACAATAAGTAAAGATTGTATTTGCCAAGATTGTCTAAGGGTTTATATTGGCGATTGGGGAGAATACAAAAAACTGCGAGTTTATTGGAACGAAGATGGGCGATTGGTAATCAATTCCGTCGAATATGAGATAGAATAGCATGAAAAAGGGGGGCGTTATTTAACACCCCCTTTACGCATATATACGGTTTATGTTTTGCTATTCCTCAGGATAGCGGGCCTCTATATCCAGCAATTCGATGGTGCCGCGATTGAGTCGCACCAGCCCCTCGCTCTGGAAATATTTAAGCATGCGGGTGACCACCTCTCTGGCGGTGCCCAGGTGATTGGCAATTTTGTCATGGGTAATGGACAGAACTCGTGCCTCCTCGATGCGGCTCTCATTCACCAAAAAGGAAGCCAGTCGGTTGTCAAAACTGGACCACATGACCTGCTCAATCAGCCACATAACCTCGGAGAATCTGGAGGCCATTATCTGATTGGTGTAATTGGCCAACACCGCAGAACGCTCCATAACCTGTTGATACACACCAGCAGAGACGTTGGTAACTACGCAGTCCTTCTCAGCCTCGATAGTGATGCTGAACTGGATGCTGCGCATAATGCAGGATGCGGAGAAAAGGCAAATGTCCCAGGGGAACAGGCGATAAAGCGTGATCTCTCGACCCTTTTCGGACAAAATATATGCCCTGAGTTGTCCTGACTGTACAAGATAGAGTCCCTGGCAGGAATCGATGCCGTTGTGCAACACTGTGCCAGCCTTAATTGTTGTAGTAGTGGCAGAATCAATAAGGGCCTGCTGATCCTCTGCAGACAGCTGTGACCATATAGGAAAAAATTCAGATATATTCATATTCCTCACCTCTGAGGTAATTATAGATTATTGCAGAAAAAGTGACAATGTTACGGAAAGCAAATTGAAAAAAATATATCATGCGTAATGAAAAATGAAGTGACATTAATATTTTATATTTGGGAGGATAGTTATGGAAAAGAGAAAGTGCACGATTTGTGGATATGTTCATGAGGGCCCTATGGCAGATGATTTCACCTGCCCCATTTGCCGTAAGCCAGCCAGCTTTTTTGAGCTGATCGAGGAGAAGGTAGCTGAGACAAACAAGTACGCAGGCACTCAGACAGAGAAGAACCTGGAGACAGCATTTGCAGGAGAGAGCCAGGCTCGCAACAAGTACACATACTTTGCATCTGTTGCATCCAGAGAGGGATATGATCAGTTGGCAGAGATTTTCCTCAAGACTGCCCGCAACGAGCAGGAGCACGCCAGGGTATGGTTCCAGGAGCTTGGACACCTGGGCACCACAGCGGAGAACCTTTTGGCAGCAGCAGAGGGTGAGAACTACGAGTGGACAGATATGTATGACCGTTTTGCCAAGGATGCTGAGAGGGAGGGATTCCCAGAATTGGCAGAGAAGTTCAGAGCCGTAGGACTTGTAGAGAAGGCCCACGAGGAGAGATACAGAAAGTTGCTGAACAACGTGGAGATGCAGCAGGTATTTGAGAAGGCTGATGAGGCTATGTGGGAGTGCAGGATCTGCGGACACCTGGTAATTGGCAAGAAGGCTCCTGAGGTTTGCCCCATTTGCAGTTACAGCCAGAGCTTCTTTGAGGTTAGAAAAGAGAACTATTAATATAGCAAATTGTCGACTATTACACAGAGAGGCCCAGAGCCTCTCTTTTTTTGTTGCCAAGAATATTTTGTAGTCTATAATAAATTGCAGAAGCAGAATAAGGTTTCAGGGGATTTTGTTATGGTTAAGTTGATTGCCACAGATGTAGACGGTACACTGCTTAAGGATGGCACATTTGATATTGATCCAGCATACGAGCAGGTATTTGGGCAGCTTATGGACAAAGGCGTCAGGGTGGTTATTGCCAGCGGCCGTCAGTACAAGAGCAGCATGAAATTGTTTCCAACCCTTGGGACGCGTTTTGACTATGTGGCAGATGGCGGAGCTACGTATAGATTTAATGGGAAGGTCTATGCGTATCAGAGGATCCCTGCAGACGTGGTGGAGGAGCTTTTGGCGGACTTTGCAGAGCTTAGAGACCCTGACCTTGACATATCCCTTAACAGCTCGGACAAGTGCTATGTCCCTGTAGAGGGTAGCCCCATGCACCTGTGGCTTAGGGACAGTTACAGATTTGACGTTGTCACAATGGAGGATCCTGACAGATGTCCTGAGGATGACATTATCAAGGTGGCCATTTATCACCCAACTAACGCAGAGGGTGCCCTCACTCGGGAGTTCTGGGACAAATGGTCCCCCAGGTTGCATATGGCGTGTGCAGGCAATCAGTGGGTAGATTTTGTAATGCCAGGTGTTAATAAGGGACAGGCCCTGGCAAGGATTGAGGAATTAACGGGTGTGAAACCGGAGGAAACGGTCGTATTTGGCGATAACCTGAATGACCTGGAAATGGGAGAGAGGGCAGGCAGGTTTTACTGTGTAGGAAATGCCAGAGATCAAGTAAAGGCCAAGGCCCATGAGGTGCTGGAACCATACTGGCAGGGAGGCGTCCTAAAGAAGTTAAGACAGATATTAGAGCAAATGTGATTTTGCTATAGATAAAAGGAAAAACAAACGGGAACAGGGTATAAAAATGAAAAAACATCCACATTCAATGCGAATGGGGTTACTAACCACAGTGCTTATCTGTTGGTTAGTTCCTATCGTCATTATTGTTGTGCTGGCAGGCATTTTGCTGGGCAACAGCTACGAAAACACAGTACAGGCAGAGATTGATTCCGCATCTCAACTGGCCATGCGCCAGGTCCAAAACCGATTTTCTAATGCCGTAGATGACTCAAAGGCGGTCAGCTATGACGGTGTTATTCGCAGTGCATACAGGTCTTATCAGGAGGATAACGATGAGGCCATGATGTACCGCACCATCAATGATTACTTAACTCAGAAGTTTTCAAGAAACAACAACTATAGGGCAGTCTTTATCACATACTGTGATAGGGCTATCTCTGTCAATCCATATGTACAGACGGACGGAACAGCACTTTTTGCAGACTTTCACAAATACACCGAATTCTCTGACAGGATACTGGAATATATGGCAGAGGCAGACACATCCATACGGCTCATGGAGTTGGATGGAGAGCTTTGCATGGTAAGGAATTTGGTAGATACACACTTCGAACCCTACGCTTGCATAGTTATTGTGTTTGATTCCGAAATGCTGTTTCAATCTCTGCAGGCCATCAGCCGCATCAGTCAGGTCAATATATCTGTAGATGGCCTGAACTTTGCAATGGACGAGCTGGGAAACGTTGTGGCTGGACGAGAGGCGAATCATACAGAGGATGCAGTGTATACAACATCTGTAGGAGACCACACAATTTCTCTTTCGGCCATGGTCTCAGGCTTTGAACTGTGGCAGGATACGCCTTGGATGGGGTGGATGGCAATAGCGGTGGCTCTTCTGGTACTGCCAATGTTAGCATTTGCAATTTTGTTGTTTTACCGCCACGTCACCATGCCCATGCGAACTTTGATAGAAGCCAATGGTCGAGTCAGGGCAGGAGAAAGGGGTTACCAGATCGATGTGGCTCCTGAAAACCAGGAATTCAGCATGTTGTACGACAATTTCAACGCCATGTCTGTGGAGTTAAAGAGTCAGTTTGAGCGATCTTACCTGGAGCAGCAGGCCGCCCAAAAGGCAAAAATTGAGGCTTTGCAGTCCCAAATCAATCCACATTTTCTTAATAATACCCTGGAGATAATTAATTGGGAGGCGCGACTTGCGGATAACGAAAGGGTTTGTGCCATGATAGAGGCCCTGTCCACAATGTTGAATGCTGCGCTTAATCGAGACGCGAGGACAGAGATACCTTTGCGTGAAGAGCTCATATACGTAGATGCATACTTATATATTATTAAGGAAAGGCTCGGTGCAGGAGTTTGTGTGTCAAAGGATATTGATGAGACTGTCACAGACCAGCCAATACCAAGCTTGATACTGCAACCTCTGGTGGAAAATGCTATCGAACACGACATCTCTTCCCGGCGAGGTGGTGAGGTGGTTATCAGAGCGTATTCCAGCAACGAGTCTCTTGTGCTGGAGGTTGAGCATGATGGAACCATGACTGATCAGGACAGGGAAAATATACGGCATCAGATATATGGCGAAGGAACAAAACAGGGATCAGGAATGGGAATCAGGAATGTGGCTCAGAGGTTGCGCCTGATTTATGGCGATAAGGGCTCTCTTACCATTGAGGAGAATAACCCCGGCCGAATTTTGGCTAGAATTGTGCTGCCAAAGTGATGATTTGGCAAACAGACCAAGATTAGTCAATAAAAAACAACTGTTGCAATTATGCAAGGTGAATAAGTTTTATAAAATGTGAAACGTAGCATTGGTTAAATGTTACAAAACAAAAACATTTAAGGAGAGAACTGACATGAAAAAAGTACTTGCTATGTTTCTGGCTATTGCAATGGGATTGTCCATGGTTGCTTGCGCAGGTAATGACAAGACAAAAGATGACGGCAAGACCGTTACGTTGAATGTGGTGACATCATATGGAGGAGATGATGGTAACCGTAAGAACTTTGAGGATGCTGTTAAGGATTACGAGACAAAGACCGGCAATAAGGTTAATGATGGCTCTGCCACATCCAATGAGGAGTGGAAGGCCAAGGTCATCACGGATTTTGAGACAGGCTCTGAGCCAGATGTTTTGTTCTTCTTCACAAATGCCGATGCAAACCCAATTATCAATGCAGGCAAGGTTGTTTCTATTGAAGAGATCAGAACAGTATATCCCGATTATGCAAAGAATATGAAGGAGTCCATGTTGGCAACAGGTCCGGATGGTAAGCATTATGCAGTGCCTTCTTCTGGTTTCTGGGAGAACATGTTTGTAAACAAGGAGGTTCTTGCCGCCTGCGGAGTAAGCGTTCCTGGACCCGATTATACATGGGATCAGTTCCTGGTAGATTGCCAGAAGATTAAGGATGCAGGTTATACACCTATTGCTTGTTCTCTTTTCGAGGTTCCCCATTATTGGTTTGAGTTCCTGGTTATGAACAATGGTACATTGGATAATCAGCTTGAGGTTCCCACAGTTGACGGCCAGGGCAAACTGGTTGATAACGCAGTTGCTCAGAAGTGGATTGCAGCCCTTGAGGATATGAAGACCCTTTACGATAAGGGATATTTTCCCGCAAACACTCTCACAGCTACAGATGCTGAGACAGTAGCTCTGTTCGGTGATGGTGAGGCAGCATTCCTGATTGATGGTTCATGGAAGGTTGGTTACTTTACATCCAATCACGCTGATAACCTTGATGATTATGCCATTTCCTACGTTCCTGCAAAGGGACAGCGTTCAGCATCTGAGGCTATTGGTGGTATTTCCATGGGATACTTTATTACAACTAAGGCATGGAATGATCCTGAGAAGAGAGCTGCAGCTGTGGAGTTTATTGCTCACATGACATCCGATGAGGTTATGAGTAAGTTTGTTACAACCGAGGTTACTGCTCTTGTAAATGGTGCAAAGCCATCTGGTCTTAATGAGTTACAGCAGTCCGCTGCAGATGTTAACGCAAAGATTTCAGGAGTTGTCGGAGCCGTTCAGGATGTTATCACCAGCGAAGCAAAGGCCGATTTGTTTAGCAATGTCCAGAAGGTTGTTACAGGACAGATGACAGCCCAGGAGGCAGTTGAGTCCGCAATTAAGTTAAATAAATAAGCTAAGTCAAGCTAATGTTTCCTCTTTTGAGGCTGCCGCATCGTGGTGGCAGCCTCAATCTATATAAACGGATGGTGCAATCATGAATTCAATGATTTATAAGAAAAAAACACCTTTATTGGTGTTCCTGATTCCGGCCTTCCTGTTCCTAATTGTATATCTGTACTACCCATTTTTGCAGAACATTATAAATACGTTCATGGATATCGAAGGTCTCGGCCGACCTGCAACTGGATGGAATGACCCATGGTTTGCAAATTACCAAAAGCTTTTTTCTGATCCAAACTTGCTGACAGCACTTAAAAACACTTTGGTTTTGACGGTGTGTACTGTTGTGTTTCAGGTGGGCATCGCCCTGGTGCTGGCGCTGATGGTGGATTCTATCAGAGTTGGTGGGCAAATTTTTAGGACGGTTTACTTTTTCCCGATTGTTATATCTGCTACTGCCTTGGGACTTATGTTCAATCTGATCTTCCTGTACAAAGGAGGCATGATTAATCAGTTATTGTTGAACATAGGGGAGTTGGATTATGAGCTTAAGGCCAATGGCAAGATGATTGTCGATTGGATAGACTGGAAGGACGCAAAGCATTTTTTGCTGACCATGTTTTCGCCGGTAATATGGCAGTATGTGGGATTCTATTTCGTGATTATAATAACGGGACTTAACAATATACCCACAGAACTTTTTGAGGCAGCAGAGATTGATGGCGCTTCGGGGCTCAAAAAAATACGATACATCACACTGCCATTGCTTAGAAATGTATTGTGTACCTGTTTAGTACTGGCAATAACAGGATCCCTTAAGGTATTTGATTTGCCGTGGGTAATGTTCGGAGCTGGTATGCCAGAGAATATGGGCTGGCTGACCGGCACATACATGTACGACCAGACGTTTAACAAGATGAATGTGGATTACGGATCAGCTATTGCTGTTCTGATTGTTGTGCTGGGAGTTGTGATGTCCAATGTGGCAACCAGGGTTTTCAAACAGACTGAGGATTATTGAGGTGTATAACAATGAGGATTAAGAAGTTTTCAATTTCCAAAGCAATTATATATCTTGTTCTGATTCTGTGGGGATTCACAACATTATATCCTTTTATCTGGGTAATTATTAATTCGTTCAGACAAAAGGGACTCATTCTCAGTGACTCTTTCTCACTGCCGTTGGGTGAGGCATTTACGTGGGATAACTACATCACCGCCATGGAGAGGTCGGACTTTAAAAATGCATATCTGAACAGCTTTATAATTTCTGGTGCAGTTACGGTGTCAGTTATTGTAATAGCAGGTCTGGCGGCATATGGATTGGTGCGTTATAGATTTAAGGGACGCAAATTTCTGTGCAGCATGATAACGGCAGGTATGATGTTCCCTGTGTTTTCTACGATTATTCCTGTCTTTCGCATGGAGGTCATAATGGGAATTGCAGGAACGGGTAATCGTTGGCTCAGCATTTTGGCTACCATTTTGCCTCAGATCGCAGGAAACTTATGTTTCGCAATCATTATTCTGATGGGATTTATACAGTCTGTTCCGGTAGAATTGGAGGAGAGCGCCTATTTGGATGGATGTAATATATTCCAGGTGTTCTTTAAGATTATTGTTCCCACGGCCAAGTCATCTTTTGCCACAGTTGCCATATTCTCATTCTTATGGAGTTACAATGATCTTTTTACACAGTCGTTTTTCCTGAGATATCCTCAGGAGAGAACTATTACCGGACTGTTGAATGAGATCAGCTCCCAGGCTGGCGTCAATTATGGTTTAATGGCATCGTCAGTGGTGTTGGTTGTAATACCTGTTCTTGTAGTATACGTCTTGCTGCAGAAACATATTATCAAGGGACTTACTGCCGGGGCCATTAAGGGTTGATTTTTGTGGCTTTTTGAGAGAAAATTCCCAGGGATTATTGATACAGGGGAGTAGGGAATGTATCGGGTTGTTTTGATAGATGATGAGAATATTATACTAGAGGGACTTAGCCGAGTTATCAACTGGGAGGACTACCATTTGCAGGTAGTTGGCACTGCGGGAGATGGCAAGGAGGGTGCGGAGATAATCCGCAGACTACAGCCTAACATATTGATCACCGATATAAACATGCCTGGTTGTGATGGCCTGAGCATGGTGGCTGGCCTCAGGAGTGAGTTTCCAGACATGCAGGTATCGGTACTGACAGGGTATAGGGATTTTGCATATGCGCAGGAGGCAATACGACTGGGAGTTACCAGGTTCCTTCTTAAGCCTTCTAAGTTAGATGATATAAAAGAGGCTTTGGAGACAATGGTATCCCGTCTGGATAAGCTACCACCAGAAAAGCTGGGTGAGGAGCAGGGCGTGGCCAACAGTTTTATTGTTAATCAGGCGATTAGCTATATGCAGGACAATTACGCGCAGAAACTTACGCTGCAGACTGTAGCAGACAGTTGTTACGTATCTCAGTGGCATCTGTCAAAATTGCTTAACAAATATGCGGGCAAGAGCTTTTCTGACATACTTAACAGCATCCGTATAGAGCAGGCAAAGCTATTGTTGGCACAGCCACAGCACAAGGTGAGCAACGTTGGTGAGCTGGTGGGGTATTCTGACTCTGCTCATTTTGCCAGAAGCTTTAAGAAAATAGCAGGCATGAGTGCCAACGAGTATCGGAATTCATTGCGCAACTAATCGAATATCAATTTTTAAAGAGGAGAAACCGTCCGGACAGGGCGGTTTTTTTGTGCTCTTGTTGAAAAAATAATGGCTATTTGAAAAATTCTGTGGATTTCTATCCACTTTCCGCCACCACCAGCAAAAACAAGACAATTCAAAGGAAATTTGGCGAAAAAATAGTTAAGAAACAGCCTGAAAACTATTGCATCAAGCATGGATTAGGCTTATAATAGGCCTAACGAGGGGGATTGAGGATAGATTTCCCGACAAAAGATGACTTAGTGGATTAAATAGGTGAATTTCAAATGGCACGACGCTATTGGCTGAAAGGTGAATACACTCACACCGTTGACCAAAAGGGCAGGACATATTTACCTGCTCGGTTTCGTGACGTATTGGGAGAGAACGTAGTTGTGGGCCTTGGCCTTAGCAACGACCACATGGTCATTTACCCCGAGGAGAGATACGACGAGATTGCAGCCAATATTGAGGAGCTGGCTGATGAGGCAGATGAGGGTGTAGAGATCCTGAGAGATTACATCTTCAACAACAGCTACGACGTGGAGACGGACAAGACGGGACGATTCACAATCCCACCGAATCTCCGCAATAGATTCAATATGGGTGACGAGATCGTTATCACAGGTGATGGAGACAAGGCCAAGATTTGGACCAGAGAGATGTATGACAGGCGCAAGGCAGGCAAGGATGTTGAGAACATTCAGTCCCTGGCATCTAAGTACAAGATCTTCAAGCACAGAGACGATGATGACACGCTTTGAACACATCCCCGTAATGCTCGACCAGTGCATTGAGGGATTAAACATTAAACCAGACGGCGTTTATTTGGACGGAACTGTCGGAGGAGCAGGACACAGCACTCAGATCCTAAAGAGACTCAAAGGAGGAACACTGATTGCTGTTGACAGAGACCCTGTAGCCCTCAGGACTGCCAAGGAAAGGTTAGAGCCCATCAAGGGGGACAACACAGTCATATATGCCAACAGAAATTATTCTGAAATAGGCAGCATCGTGACTGAGGCAGGGATAGCTGGCCTGGACGGAGTTCTCATAGATATGGGAGTTTCGTCACACCAATTCGATGAGAGTGAGAGGGGATTCTCCTATCAGAAGGATGGTCCACTGGACATGAGGATGAACCAATCCGTCGGAATGACGGCGGCAGATGTGGTTAACCAATATGCTCCTGATGAGCTGAACAGGGTGTTCAGAGAGTACGGCGAGGTTACATACGCAAATGCAATCACCTCCGCAATAGTGCGCAGGAGAGAGCGATGCGAATTCGAAACCACGTTGGACCTGGCAGAGTGTGTTGCAAATGCTACTCCAGCCAAGTTCAGGAGGCAGGGACATCCTGCAAGGCAGATATTCCAGGCACTGAGGATTGAGGTAAACAACGAGCTTGGAGTTGTGCCGGCCACCATAGAGGATGCATCAAAGTGCATGAATGTTGGCGGCAGAATATGCGTTATATCCTTCCATTCACTGGAGGACAGGCTGATAAAAAAGGCCTTTGAGAAACTAGACAACCCCTGTACCTGCCCGCCAGATTTTCCAATCTGCGTGTGCGGAAAGGTTAAGGAATACAGCAAGGTCACCGGAAAGCCCATCGTGGCTGACCAAAGGGAGCTGGACATAAACCCCAGATCCAGAAGTGCCAAGCTGAGAATAATAGAGAAGATAAAATAGAGGGACAAAATGTCAACGGTATTGAGAGAGAGGACACAAGTAAACAGGACAAGCCATAGCGAGAGAGAAGTTCGCTATTCTAATTCTGCCTACTCCAATACTAGCAGAGACACTGTCCACGGCAGAGCCACAGAGACTTACTACAGAAGAATGAGAGAGGACGAAATCGATCCCAGCCTCAGACTTCTTAAGCAGAATACAAGAGATTCTGTAAATATTGCCAGGACTTCTGGCCGCATTTCCCCAAGCATGAATATGGAGAGAGGCGAGTACATGAACTCCTTCAACTTTGATAAGGAGAGGGAGAGCAGACCTTTGTTCCTCGATAGCCTCAGAACTGGGGAGCCAGTGGAGTATACCTATGGCAACGTAGCAACAGTAGTTGCACCTGAGGAGGTACCACAGCATACTCAGGAGCCCACAAAACAGCCTAAGAGGCGTATCCGCGTTATCCCTGGAGATAAGCCTGCACAGCGAGCTAATCCGCTTATCAAGCTGGTTTTGTCTCTGGGCATCATCTTTTGCGCAGTGACTATTTTCCTGGGTGTGGCAGTAGGCCTTGTGGCAGATAATTACGTCATACAGACAATGGAAATGCAGTCTGAAATAGCTGAAATCCGCGAGAGCACACAGAAATTAAATGTATCCTATACACTTGCATTAAGTGAAATAAAGAGTATGCTTATGGAGGAGGGTGCAATTTTGACTGGAGAGGCCAATCTCCACACTCCCTACACATACCAGGTCAACAGCGTTACACCTGACAGGTTGGATTACACTGTGGTGTCTGATACATATTCCGCTGAGACAAGTGATGCTGGAACATTTGGATCACAGCTTCGCGTTTTTGCTACTAACCTGTGGAGTTTGCTCACGGAATAATGTTGCCGGTCTGTGACATATATTATTTGAGCAAATAGAGCAGGTTTTTAATGAATTCCACACTTACAAAGCGCAAAAGAATACTCATGTCAACTGGCATATTTCTGTTGCTGGTGCTTATTTGCGTGGGCAGATTGGTACAGGTGCAGCTGATTGATGGTGAGTACTATTCCCGTAAGGCTGCGGCTAATCAGACCAGAGAGAGGACGATTTCCGCCAAGCGCGGCATCATATACGATAGCAAGTTTAACGTTTTGGCGCAGAGCGATGCTACTGTTACCATTTCTATTAACCCACAAACTATCAAGAGTATATCCAACGAGGCTTCTCAGCAGATTTCCAAGAGCGAGGGCAATGTTTTAAGTGACCTTGGCGCCAATATCTGGAACTGGATTAAGGGCGTATTTGGCAAGGATACTGTCCAGGAGGAGACGGAGCCGGAGACCCCGGAGATAGTTGTAGACCGCAAGCAGGCCCTGCTTGACGGCCTTTGTAATATTCTGGAAATGGAATATTCAGAATTGATGAAATACGTGGAGAGGAACTCCAACTACGAGATCATCAAGAGAAAGGTTCAGCCCGAGGTTGGAGATAAGATTATCAAGTTGCTGGATGAGCTCAATATAACCTCAGGTGTCAATGTGGATGAGGACAACAGCAGATTGTACCCATACGGATCTCTGGCATCACAGCTTATCGGGTTCACAGGCACAGACAATCAGGGACTCTATGGTCTTGAGGCCAAATATGACAAGTATTTGCAGGGCACTTCAGGCAGAATTGTCTACCTGACAGATGGTTTGGAGAGGGACATTCCCGACAGCTATGAGTACTACATACCTGCTGAGGATGGCTACAGCATTCAGACCACTATCGACGTCAATATTCAGTATATTATTCAGCAGAACCTCAAGGAGGCCATTGAGAAATACCAGATAGAGGATGGCGGCACCGTTGTTGTTATGAATCCTAACACAGGTGCTGTTCTTGGCATGGCCAGCTATCCCGATTTTGATCCCAATGATCCTTTTGCTATGCCATTGGATATATCTGCTGATGCGTGGGGCAGCATGACTCAGACAGAACAGAGTGCCGCGCTTATCGAGAGATGGAAGATCAACGCCATAACAGATACATACGAGCCTGGATCAACGTTTAAGGCAATCGTTGCAGCCATCGGTCTGGAGAAGGGGTCAATATTGCCATCTACGACGGTTAGCTGCAGCCCCATCGAGATGAGTGGCTTTACAATCAATTGTTGGCATCTGGCACATCACGGCACAGAGGATTTTGCCCATGGTGTGTATAACTCTTGTAACCCTGTTTTCGTTCGCCTGTCACAGGTTATTGGCATAGATAATTTTTACAAATACGTCAGAGGATTTGGATTTTACGACAGGACCGGAATCGACCTGCCAGGTGAGGGCAACAGCTTGTTCCACGCTAATCCCACAGAGATTAACATGGCGACCGCATCCTTTGGACAGAGATTTACGATTACTCCCATACAGCTCATTACTGCCTATGCTGCCATTGCAAATGGCGGATATCTGTTGGAACCCTATGTGGTTAGTTCCGTAATGGACTCTAAGGGCAATGTTATTGAGTCCAATTCCCGCAATGTTGTCAGACAGATTATTTCAAAGGAGACTTCTCAGACCATTTTGGATCTGTTGGAGGGCGTTGTCAGCGAAGGCGGAGGCGGTAATGCATACGTTGCAGGATATAGAGTTGCAGGCAAGACAGGTACATCCGAGACCCTGGTAGCAGGAGAATACATCGCATCCTTCTCAGCCATTGCACCTGCAGATGATCCAGAGGTTTGCGTTCTCGTTATCCTCAAAAACCCACAGGGAGATAGCTACTATGGCTCCAAGGTTGCAGCTCCTACAGCAGGCAAGATTGTAGAAGAGATACTGGAATATATGGGTGTTGAGAGGGAATACTCCGACAAGGATGTTGTTAAAATGGGTAGTTTGGTCACAGTACCCGTTTTGGAGGAGCTGACTGTTGCAGAGGCTCAGGCTAAGCTTTCCAGCATAGGCCTCACAGCCAAAATTGTTGGTTCTACAGCCTCTGATGCCGTAATCGCACGCCAGGTGCCCGAGGCAGGATCAAACCTCACCAGCGGATCTATCGTTGTTCTGTACACAGAGGGTTACACAGAGGATCAGACAGTTACAGTGCCCAACCTTTCGTCTATGACCATTGACGAGGCATGCAGAGCTCTTCACTCAATAGGCCTTAACATCGAGGTCAGCGGCAGAGGTACTGCAGAGGAACAGAGCATACAGTACGGAGAGACTGTAACAATGGGAACTGTTATTAAAGTAGACTTTAGAGTTAACGTTTCTGACTAGCGGGGGAAATATGCCAAGGCTTATCGATTTGCTAAAGAGAGTGGATGTTGAATATATCGTAGGAGACCGGGATTGCCAGGTGTCTTCTGTCACCTTTGATTCCAGAAGGTGTGGACCGGGCACATTATTTGTCTGCATAGACGGGTTTTCTACAGATGGACACAAGTATTTGGCAGATGCGGTAGCGGCTGGTGCCAGTGCCTGCCTCATCACCAGAGATATAGAGGTGCCACAGGGAGTCACAGCAGTTAAGGTGCCAGACAGCAGAAAGGCCATGGCAGCCGTAGCTTGTGAGATGTATGACAATCCATCCCGCAACATGCATTTACTGGGAATTACCGGCACCAAGGGCAAAACAACCACGGCATATATCTACTGGTCTATACTCAATTCTCTGGGATATACCACAGGAATGATCGGAACCTTGGGCAATTATATTGCCAGCGATAAGATCAACACAGGCAGGAGCACACCTACCACCCCCGAATCTTGCGACTTGCAATACACCTTTACCTACATGCAGGAGAGGGGAGCACAGGATGCCGTTATGGAGGTTACATCCCAAGCTCTTAAGCTCAGCCGAGTTGCCTACACAGAGTATGAGACAGGCATCTTTATGAATCTCACCAGAGACCACATCACCGAGAGAGAGCATCCGGATATGGAGGATTATTTCCTGTCAAAGGCTAAGCTTTTCTCAATGTGCAAGCAGGCAATTGTAAATATTGATTCTCCATATGGCGAGAGGATTCTCGATATGGCGGAGTGTCCCACATACAAGATGTCAATGAATGAGGCTGACATCTATCCAACAAACATCAAAACAGAGGCTCTGGGCATGAGCTTTGTCATAAACACGCCCTGGGGCAGTGCAGAAATTAACACTAACCTCCAGGGAATGTTCAATATATACAATATCATGGCAGCGGTCAGTGCATGCTGTATCAGAGGCATCCCGCTCGAGACAGCAGCAAAGGCTGTAGGCAGGGTTTGCGTGCCTGGACGACTGGAAGAGGTCTCTATCGATGCTCCATTTAAGGTTTTGATTGACTATGCCCACACACCTGATAGCCTGGAGAATGTTCTCAAGGCGCTTAAGGATGTGACAAAGGGACGTGTGATTTGTTTGTTTGGCTGCGGAGGCGACAGAGACCATGGAAAGAGACCTCAAATGGGTCGTATCAGCTGTGGACTGGCAGACCTGTCTGTCATTACCTCAGACAATCCCAGAACAGAGGATCCAGATTCCATTATTGATATGATTGAGGAGGGCGCCAGAGAGACTCATGGTAAGTATGTGAGGATTACAGACAGGCGTCAGGCTATTAAGTACGCTCTTAGTGTTGCTTTGCCGGGGGATGTTGTGATTCTGGCTGGCAAAGGCCAGGAGACATATCAGATGTTCGGCGACAGGACAATACCCTTTGACGAGCGCATAATCACCAGACAGGCATGGGAGGAATTGTGTAATGAACGTTAGCATTTCGTATATTTCTGATGCCACAAGAGGTCGCATAACACTTGGTAGCGGAGAACTGAGAATTAACTCCGTCACCATTGATTCCCGCAAAGTTACGGAGAACTGCCTTTATATCCCGATTGTTGGCGAGCGAAACGACGGCCACAGTTTTATTCAGTCTGCCATACAGAATGGCGCTGTCGCCTTTTTATATAGTGCCGAAAGGTTCGATATATCCAAGGTGTCAATTCCGGAGGGAGTTGCTGCTATTGAGGTTGCGGAGACCTGGCAGGCCATGGCAGATTTGGCCACACAGTACAGGCTAAGTCTAAGGGCTAAGGTTATCGCTGTAACAGGCAGTGTAGGTAAGACAACGACAAAAGAGTTTATATATAGCGTACTTTCCACAAAATTCAAAACATCCAAGACTCAGGGCAATCTGAACAATCAGTATGGTGTGCCATTGACGCTGTTGGCCATTCCTGATGACACTGAGTACGCAATTGTAGAAATGGGAATGAACCATTTTGGGGAGATATCCCTTCTGAGCAAGATTGCGAGGCCGGATTATGCCGTCATATCCAATATCGGTGTTGCGCATATTGAGAATCTGGGCAGCAGGAGAGGCATATTCAGGGCAAAAATGGAGGTTGTAGATGGCATGAAGGTCTCTGGAACCCTCATAGTAAATGGAGACGATGACATGCTGAGGACATTGCCGGGCAAGGTTCCTCAGAGAGTTGTCACTTTTGGCTTAGCCCGCAGCTGTGACAGAACTGCATCTCAAATAGAGATTATACGTAGCGGTGTCACATTTGTGGCGATGCACCAGAGGTTTACAGTACACATTCCTGGTAAGCACAATATCTATGATGCGATGGCAGCTATTTGCCTTGGAGAAATATTGGATATGACCCCTGCAGAGATGCAGCAAGGTGTAGCCAATTGCCGAGGAGAGGCCAACCGTATGCAGTTGACGGAGTCCGAAGGAATCGTGTACATTAACGATGCATACAACGCAAATCCCGTGTCCATGAAGGCCGCCATAGATACCCTTTGTTCCTTACCTTGTGAGGGCCGCAGAATCGCGGTTTTGGGTGATATGTATGAGCTGGGAGACCAGGCACAGGAGATGCACAGGGAGATCGGCAGATATTGCGCCAACGCTGGAGTCAATGTGTTGGTTGCTGCCGGACAGTATGCAGCTTGTATGGCAGAGGAGGCCAGGT
The DNA here is from genome assembly GCA_045588325.1 of Clostridia bacterium. Taxonomy (GTDB): domain Bacteria; phylum Bacillota; class Clostridia; order RGIG7378; family RGIG7378; genus RGIG7378. The sequence continues at coordinate 19,757 of JAZNEA010000102.1, read as the reverse complement.
TATCAGGTCTTGAGGCATGTTATGAGGCTGAGGATGCATCATCCGCAGGCGATGTTGCGTCCAGACTGGTCAGATACGGAGATACGCTGTTATTTAAGGGGTCTCGTGCCATGGGCATGGAGAAGTGTATGCACAAGGTATTAGGGGATAGATAAGAATGAGACATCAGATTCTGTTATTTGTACTTGTTAATATATTGACGATTATACTGGGCAAGCCTTCGATTGAGCTTTTGCGCAGACTTAAGTTTGGCCAGAGTGAGAGACAGGAGGGACCTCAGTCCCATCTCAAAAAGCAGGGTACCCCAACAATGGGTGGAGCTTTCTTTCTCTTGGCCCTGTTGATTGCGTCCATAGTAGCGATGATTTTCAGCTATGATATTCTGCCGCTGTTGCTGATCACTATGGCAATGGGTGTTGTTGGTCTGGCAGACGACCTGGTCAAGATTAAGGTTAATAAGCATGGTCTCAGGGCATGGCAAAAGTCAGTGCTGTTGGTAGTTTTCGCGGCAGCATATATAGGATGGGACATGTGGCAAAGAGGCGGCAACTATGGCATTGATCTCATTTTCTTTGTGTGGAATATGCCAGGATGGCTATACGCTGTTATTATGCTGGCATTTTTCTACTATGTGACAAATTGTGTCAACCTTACAGATGGGGTAGATGGCCTGGCCTCGTCTACAATCGCGGTGACAATGTTCTCCCTGACCTTTGCTTTTGAATACGTTTTGGCAGATACATCGGCATCCGTGTTTTCCGCTATGGTTTTAGGCGCATGCACAGGATTTTTGGTATTCAACCGCCATCCTGCCAAGGTGTTCATGGGGGATACCGGATCTTTGGCTCTGGGAGGTGCATTCTCTGCCCTTATGATGAGGACAGGAGGCCCTGTGCTAGCCATATTTATGGGAGTTATCTTTATCGTGGAGGGCCTGTCTGTAATGATTCAGGTGGCCGTATTTAAGGCAACAGGCAAGAGAGTCTTCCGTATGACTCCAATTCATCACCACTTTGAGTTGGGCAAATGGTCAGAGAAGAAGATAGTTACTGTTTTCTCTCTCGTAACATTGGTGGGCTCTGCAATAACAGTTGCAATTCTCTATTACTTGTAGTTTTTAGGAGTTAATCATGGCAGATCGTGACAGATCAAAAATGAATAAGCAAAATCCGGACCAGCGACGTCCTGCAGAGCAGATTGATGTCCAGGAGATGAGGCAAACGGCATCAAAGGCAGAGGAGAACAAGGAACTCTCCGTCTTTAAGCGCCTGTTGGCCCAGTGGACAATTGTTCGGAAACCTGATTTTGGCGACGATGGTGAGGTAGCCTGGGGCAAGGCAAAGGGTCAAAAGCTCAGGTTGCTGGATCGGCCTCATATGGATTTTGGCCTGCTGATATGTGTCATTTTGCTGATTGCATTTGGCAGCATAATGGTTATCAGCTCCGGAGAATCCATCTCTCTTTGGGAGTCCAGCAGTATCTTTTTGTTTGTCAAGAAACAGCTCAGAGCTATTGTCATGGGCCTGGTAGGGGGAGTTGGATGCTACCTTTTTGGATATAAGAGGGCATATAAGCTTGCGACGCCTATAATGATTGCAGCGTTGCTCAGTTGCCTCCTCGTATTTGTGCCTGGCCTTGGAATAACCAGAAATGGAGCATCCAGATGGATTTCTCTGGCGGGCATTGAGATTCAGCCCTCAGAGATATTGAAGTTTGCTACGATTTTGTTCGTTTCAGCCAATCTGCATAAAGATTCAAATATACTTTGTGATCCCAAAACACCCAATAGGAAGGTCTATGGCGTCTTGCTGCCATACCTGGTACTTATGGCGTTGATAGCTGGAATTTTATTGATTCAGCCCCACACCAGTGCCACGGTTATCATTATGTGCTGCATTTTGGGCCTCTTGTTTGTAGGAGGTATGAAGCTAAAGCTGATAATGCCAATATGTCTAGGTGGCCTTATTGCGTTGATCCCAATTATCACGCTTTCGGACTACAGAATGAACAGAATCATGGCATTGTTGGACCCTTCTGCCATGGCCGAATCATCACATCAGTCTACTCAGGCCCTGTATGCCCTGGGATCTGGCGGATTGTTGGGCAAGGGATTAGGAAACAGCATACAGAAATTTTCCTATTTGCCAGAACCAACCAACGACTTTATCCTGCCAATTATTGGAGAGGAGTTGGGTTTTGTAGGAGTAATGCTGGTGTTCGCCCTGTTCGGTTTCCTTATCATCAGAGGATTTACCATTTCGGCATACTCTAAGGATAATTTCTCAGGCTTTATGGCCTTTGGAATAACATTGCTCATTGGACTACAGTTCCTGTTTAATGTGGGGGTTGTAACTTCTTTGATTCCAAACACAGGAATTACACTGCCATTTATTAGTTACGGCGGTAGTTCGATGGCTATCATGTGTGGAATGATGGGCTTTTTGCTGAGCATATCCAAGGACGCCCTCTACGACAAGCTTTGAACAGTTTTTCCCTGACGGAATAGTATATAGCAATATACCCTCAGGGAGAGCTTATGACTGAGTATGTTGTAGAAGGTGGCTCCAGATTGTATGGGACCATACAGATTCAGGGTTCCAAAAACGCCGCACTGCCTGTCCTTGCCGCAATGGCAACCTGTGATATATGTGTAGATATTCTTAATTGCCCTCGCATATCAGATTGTGTCAATACACTTAAGGTTCTGGAAATGTGCGGGCGACAAGTCAAATCTTTTGGGAACTACCTCAGGTTTGCCGGGGATCCAACGGAGACAGACATTTCATTTGGTGAAATTTGTCAGATGAGGTCGGGGATATTGTTCGCCGGCGCAGTTCTGGGTAAATGCGGTAAGGTGAGAATATGTAGTCCGGGAGGGTGCGATATTGGACCCAGGCCCATAGACCTGCACCTTAAGGCCTTTGAGGCGTTGGGGGCCCGCATCACTACAGAGGGAGATGGGATAATAGGTATTCATGGCCATCGCATGTCAGGTGACTCGGTTTGGCTGGATTATCCCAGTGTAGGCGCCACAGAAAACACAATGTTGTGCGCAGTTAACCTTAAGGGGATAACTGAGATTCACAACTCGGCGAGAGAGCCAGAAATCGTTGAACTGCAACAGGTTCTCAATTCCTTGGGATATGAGGTTTCCGGGGCTGGGTCCTCAGTGATTACCATCCGTGGAGGCAGACACGAGGCCGTAGATTATGCAGAGCACACTATAGGTGCTGACAGAATCGTGGCAGGAACCTATATGACTGCAGTAGCCACAACAGGTGGACGGGTGACTGTGACAGCTGTGGAGCCAGACCAGTTGGCGTCGTTATCAGACGTTTTGAGCTGTGCAGGATGTGATGTGGAGATAGGAGAGAATTGGATCCAGGTTGTTTCTGACGGAGAGCTCCATCGCGTGAGAAACATAACCAGCAGTCCATATCCTGGATTCCCAACAGATATGCAGCCACAGACAATGGCCATGTTATCATCATCTGTAGGCACATCGGTAATGAGAGAGACTGTGTTTGAGAATCGTTTCCGCCATGTCGACGAATTGCAACGGATGGGGGCGGATATAATGGTTCACGGAGACACCGCCATCATAAACGGCGTAGATAGATTGAGAGGCGCCAGGGTGAGGGCCACAGACCTGCGTAGTGGAGCAGCCCTTATTGTGGCTGGGCTTGGTGCTGAGGGCAGGACTATAGTGAGAGATTCTGGCTGTATAGACAGAGGATACGAGGATATTTGCAGAGATTTAAGCTCATTAGGAGCAGAGGTGTTCAGGATTGATGAATAAGGGTGGCTTTAAGCTTACGATAAAAAAGATAATAGCACTGTCTATGATGGCGGTGCTGTTGCTTAGCGTAACTTTAGCCGCGCTTTTGATTAGGGTTGGACAGGTAAATGTATCTGTTTCCACAGGCTATGGATATGTTGTCCCTAGCCAGGTGGAAGAGGTTCTGGGCATCACTCCGGGAGAGAGACTTCTGGCTGTGATGAACAGATACAAATCTCTTTGGTTTTTTATGGACACACGGGACCTGGAGCAAAAATGCCTCAGCAATTTTGTTTACGCAGATTCGGTGCAATGCTCCATGGATGGTCTTAACATGAATGTGGTAGTCCAGGAGTGCCAACCTATGGTGTACATGGCATGTGGAGAGGTTTACATGCTGGTAGATACTAAGGGCAAGGTGTTGGCTGTTGAGGACAGTATGAGTCAGCAATACCCGTTGTACGGAGGTAGCGTGACCAGCTTTACCTTGGGTAGCTATCTGGATGTGACCGAGCAGGAGCTGAGAATTATAAACAGAATAAGCACAGCCGTCGATAACACAGACAGGGATAGAGAGGTTCTGGGGAGGATTAACCAGATTTCAATTCAGATATCCGGGGACATTATCCTGATGACCTCCGATGGTATTACAGTTAATGTGGGACCTGTGGATAATATAGAGGAAAACTTGTTCACACTAAAGGAAATTCTGCTAGAATATTTAAATAAAGGTCAAAAGGGTTATTTGGATTTTACGGCCGGCACAAATCCGGTCTTTACGGAATATAAGTAGGTTGGAGTTAGGATGAGAGGATTTATTGGAGCAATTGATATCAGATCTTCCCACGTTAGTGCTGTTGTGGCAAGGGTTAATTCTGATGATAAACTGGAGATTTTGGGCAAGGCAACCCGCATGTTCCCCGTAGATGGCAAGAACCTCTACGAGAATGACGAGCGCTTGGCTGCAGCTATTTCAGATACATTTTACGAGGCTAAGGATGAGGCTCAGGTTGAGATGAGCGATGCCTATATTGCATTTACCACAGAAAAGTCAGGCCTCATGGAGGTAAAAGCCAGGAGGGACTTTGCAACTGGCCAGAGGGTAATGGAGCAGACGGATGCTATTTCGATTGTATCCTCAGGCTATGATTATCCAGTTCCAGAAAACATTTGTGTAACGGATGTTGTTCCACGCAAATTCGCATACGACGATGGAGAGGACACCATATTCCCCTGGGGCAAGAGGACATCGTTCATACAGGCCAATGTGGGGTTACAGGTTGTAGATCGTGCGTTCCTGAACAGGTTGAGAAGTATTGTCTCCAGAACTCAGATCAGAGCTGTAGGATATTCGCTGTCCGGTGTTGCCACTGGATATGCAGTTCTGACTACTGACGAAAAGCAGGACGGTGCCATCGTTATCAATGTGGGCTCCAGTCACACGGATGTCAGCGTGTTCTTTGATGGTACACCGGTGTTCTGTTCTACTATTCCCATGGGCAGTGATGATTGTACCAAGGACATATCTACTAAGCTGGATGTTACCTATGAGCAGGCCGACTCCTTGCGTAGGATGTATGGACTGGCTGCTATTTCGCTCATTGAGGACGATCATATGGTACCCATAGCAGCTGACAGGGATTGTATGTTGTCCGATATCGTAAGGATTATCGAGAGCAGATATACTAGAATTTTCGAGCTGGCTGACACACTGGTTGCCAGAGAGGACTTTGGTCGCCAGGAGCCGGATGCTGTCGTCATCACAGGACTTGGAGCATCCTCCACTGAGGGCTTGTCCATGCTGTGTGATTCCGTCATGCGCAAAAAGAGCCGCAATGGTAGGATCCTGGCCAGTTTTGGTGGCAGGGTAGAGAATGTCGGGGCCGTAGGACTTGCAGAATATATCTTTGAAAATATCGAATACGGCAAGCAGACGCTGTTTGCGGATTTCATTGCAAGGGACGAGGAACCCTCAAACGTCAGGAAAAAATCTTTCTTTGACTTCTTTAAGGGAAAAAATCGTTGAAATGCCACTCTTATTATTATATAATGGCTTGGTTAATAGACTATAATTTGGAGGACCAGATATGTCAGGTTTAGATATGGGATTAAATTCCTCTTTTGCTAATATCAAGGTTGTTGGTTGCGGTGGAGCAGGCAACAATGCCATCAACAGGATGATTGAGGCCAATGTTGATGGAGTTGAGTTTATCGTTGTTAACACAGATAGACAAGCTATCACCATTTCTTCTTGTGAGAACAAGCTCCAGATTGGAGAGAAGCTCACCAAGGGACTTGGAGCAGGCGGTAACCCTGAGATCGGACGCAAGTCTGCAGAGGAGTCCAGAGAGGACATTAAGCAGAAGTTGCAGGGCGCCGACCTTGTTTTCGTTACAGCTGGTATGGGCGGCGGCACAGGTACAGGTTCTGCACCAGTAGTTGCTAGCATCGCCAGAGAGATGGGTATTCTCACAGTTGCCGTTGTTACCAGACCATTCTCCTTTGAGGGTAAGCCCAGAATGCGTTCTGCAGAGGAGGGCATTAAGGAGCTGAGAGACAATGTTGACTCATTGGTTGTTATTCCCAATGACAAGCTCTTGCAGATCGCTGACAAGAAGATGTCCATGCTCAAGGCATTCAATATTGCAGACGATGTTCTCAGACAGGGCATCCAGGGTATTTCCGATTTGATTACTAAGCCTGGTGTTATCATCCTCGACTTCGCAGATGTTAAGACCATTATGCAGGATTCCGGTCTGGCTCATATGGGTATCGGTACTGGTTCTGGAGATAACAAGGCCGCTGATGCAGCAGCTATGGCAGTATCCAGCCCTCTGTTGGAGACTTCCATCGACGGAGCTACCAGAGTGCTTGTTAATGTTACAGGTGGCGAGGATATGTCCTTGTTCGACTTCTACTCTGCATCCGAGTCTATCAGAGCTCTTGCTCATCCCGACGCAGAGATTATTATCGGTACAGCTATTGATCCTACACTTGGAGACGATATCGTTGTTACAGTTATTGCTACAGGCATTGATCAGTCTACAGTTAGCGGAGCAACACACAGAGAGGAGCCCGTTATTCCAAGGACTGCCCCCAAGGCCGCAGAGGAGCAGACAACAGAGGATAGATATTCCAGACCTGCAACTAAGGCTACAACCACAGATGATGGACCAGATATCCCTTATTTCCTCAACAACATCCGTAAGTAATTAATCATGACGCAGAGAGCGGCGAATTCTTTTACGCCGCTCTTTTTTTTATAAAAATAAAGGAGGCATATCATGTCAACACCTCACAACAGCGCTAACAAAGGCGATATTGCTAAGATTGTTCTCATGCCAGGCGACCCTCTTAGAGCACAATATATAGCAGAGAATTTTTTGGATAACCCCGTGTGTTTTAACAGAGTAAGAGGCATGTTGGGGTTCACTGGAACATATAAGGGAAAGCCTGTATCTGTAATGGGCCATGGTATGGGTAATGCTTCTATAGGCATATACTCCTATGAGCTTTACCACCATTATGATGTAGATTACATTATGAGAGTAGGTTCTGCAGGGGCGCTTCACGATGACCTTGAACTAAAGGATATCGTTTTAGCTCAGGGGGCATGTACTGATTCTAATTATGCTGATCAGTATGATTTGCCGGGGACGTATTGCCCAATAGCCGATTTTGGTATGCTGCGCACAGCTGCAGATACGGCTGACCAGTTGGGAATCAAGTACATGGTTGGCAATGTATCTGCCTCGGATCACTTCTATTCCATGTATAAAAATGGCGCAGACAAGTGGAAGTCCATGGGCGTTTTGGGGTTAGAGATGGAATCTGCAGCTCTGTATATGAATGCCGCGGAGGCCCACAAAAAGGCGCTGACCATCCTCTCAATCTCCGACCATATTTATACCGGAGAGCAGCTCTCTCCCGAGGAGAGGCAGACAGGATTTAATAATATGATTAGGCTGGCTTTAGAGACAGCAATCAAACTCATTTAAGGAAAAATATGTCTAAGATTATTCAATTTACAGATGTTACACTAAGAGATGGAGAGCAGACTCCGGGAGTTAGTTTTAGTGTCAGAGAAAAGACCACAATTGCGTCTCTGCTGGAAAGACTGGGAGTTAATTGTATTGAAGCAGGATTCGCATCGTCATCAGCAGGAGACATGGAGGCAATAGACAAGATTGCACGTCAGGCCAAGGCCAACACAACAGTATGCTCCCTTGCCAGATGCAAGGTTGAGGATGTTGATGCAGCTGCGAGAGCTCTTGCCCACGCGAGCAAGCCCAAGATTCACATCATTATTGGCTGTTCCGATATCCACCTTAGGTATAAGTTCGGCACCACCCCGGAGGAGATGTTAAGACGCATCAAGAGTATTATTGGATATGCTTCCGAAACCGGAATGCAGATTCAGTTTTCTGCTGAGGATGCCACAAGGACAGACAGAGAATTTTTGAGAAGCGTTTATATGACCGCATTGGACGCCGGTGCCAACATCATTAACATCACGGATACAGTGGGATATTGCTTGCCCCAGGAATACGAGGATCTAGTTCGCAATGTGCGCAAGTGGGTTGGAGATGATGTGCTGCTCAGCGTGCACTGTCACAATGATTTGGGCCTTGCTACGGCCAATTCACTGGCTGGCATCAGGGGAGGTGCAGATATCGTAGAGTGTACTCTCAATGCCATGGGAGAGCGAGCCGGCAACGCCTCATTAGAGGAGGTTGCTATTGCAATGAGAGTCAGAGCAGACCTTATGGATTATAAGGATACCATTAAGTCTAAGCATATCTATCATATTTGTAAGGCTGTTGCCACATATTCGGGATTATCCGTAGGCCATAATAAGCCAATTGTTGGTGACAACTGCTTTACACACCAGTCGGGCATTCACCAAAATAGTGTTCTTAAGAATCCATCTACTTACGAGTTGTTCAATCCTAGCCTGATTGGACGAACATCTGGCGGAGAGCTTATGCTCAGCAAACTGTCAGGCCGTCATGGATTTGAGGAGCGCCTCAGGGAGTTGGGGCATGAGCTTACCAAGGAAGAGTTGGACGATGCCTTTAACAGATTTATGAAGTTGGCAGAGTTCCGCAAGACTGTTTCGGATAAGGAAATATCTGCTATTGCCCAGTCATATACTTCTAAGGTAAACCATACATACGTGCTAAAGAATTACCAGTCCATATCAGGCAGCAATGCAATCACTACTGCTACAGTAAATATCGGAATGCCTGGTGGAGATGTTCTAAAGGCTGCAGCGGGAGATGGTCCGCTGGATGCTCTTTTCCGCGCTATTGAGGAGGCGACTGGTATTAGCATGAAGATGATATCCCTGGATGTTAAGGCTGTGGATGAGGGTAAGGAGTCATTGTGTGAGGTCAGACTCATCATGGAAAAGGATGGCAGGAGATTTATAGGTCGTGGCATTAACACAGACATGATTGCGGCATCTGCCTTTGCCTATATGAACGCCCTCAATAGAGCAGTGCTGGTTCTTGATAGCTTTAAGGAGATGAATGATGAAGAAGAGTAGATCTATCCTGTGCTTGCTGCTGGCAATGTTATTGGCCTTGTCGGCCTGTGATGGAGGAGATGTTACGGAGACCACAGGCGGCGAGCCGGAATTCGTGTTTGATACAAATGTGGAGTCCTTTGAGAATATGACGGTAAAGTTCGGCGCCTGGTGGAATATCGCCTGGCCAGAAGAACCTCGCAATGATCAAGAGGCCCCAGTGGTAGACGCCCTCAACTCTCTGCAGGATGCTAAGCAAGTTCATTTCGAGTATATCAGAATGAACTATGACACCTATTACGGAACTATCATCGACTCCATTGAGCGCGGTGAGCCAGTGGTTGACTTGTTCTGGATTGAGTCTGATCGTCTGCAGGAATTTTTGGATAGAGAGCTACTCATACCATATAGTTATTCTACGGAGTTGGATTTGACGGAGAATAAGTGGGACCAGTTCTGCAATGAGAATTCCGCTCAGTATGGCTATGTTTACGGCGTTTACTGGGGACAATCCATTCCGGGATATGTTCTGTATTGCAATTCGGAATACTTGGACATGGAAGTCATAGATGCAGCTATTTCTCAGGGTACATGGAACTGGGAGATGCTCACAAGCCTGGCTATCTCAGCAAAGGAAATGGGTGCACAAGGGTTTGGCGGCGACTATTTGGAGGCAATGTTAGCTACAAATAATGCAGGCATTACAGACATAATTACGGCTAATGATCATGCCACATCTATACTGGAGTATATTCACAAAATGGCAGAGGCTGGTGTGATATATGATGATGACAGCTTCTTTGAAGGGAATGCAGCGTTCTATGTCGGCAAGGCCTCAGACGCCAGACAATTAGACAGCAAGTATCATATGATTACTTTACCACTGGGTCCTGATGCCACAGAATATATATCTATGACGACGGACTTTATGGTGTTGGTTATGGCCAAGGGGGCTGAATCCTACTATAATCTCGAGACTGCTCTTAATTTGTATACGGACATTATGTGGGAGATGGATACTGAGACCTTTCCCAGCCAGCAGGTTGAGCAGATTACGGCATTCTTTAATGCAGTGGGAACCAAGGTTTATCGCCCCAATGTAACAGAATACGATCAGATTATTACACCATTCATGGAGGAGCTCCTGGAGGGCAACTTATCTGCAGCAGAGCTTTTGGACATGTTCAGATTGGAGTTTTCAAAATATCCAGTTCCAGATAACACCACAGATCCTAGTCAGGACCCTGCAGGGGATGTGGGTTAGGTTCACAATGGTTGACCTATTATTGAGCCTTTGTTAAAATTGTGCAGTTGGCCTATTGTCAATATTTTGATTTTTCTGCCTCGTGGCAGTTAGGAGAGAGTATGAAAATATACAATACACTTTCAAGACAGAAGGAAGAATTACAGCCTATTCAGGGCAATGACGTTCGCATGTATTCTTGCGGTCCTACAGTATACGGATTTGCACATATTGGTAACATGCGTACTTATATCTTTATGGATTTGCTCCGCAGAGCACTTAAGTCCAACGGTTATAACCTGACAGGCGTTATGAATATTACAGACGTGGGACACCTTACATCTGATGGTGATGCCGGTGAGGACAAGATGGAGAAGGGCGCCCGTCGCGAGGGCAAGACTCCCTGGGAGATCGCCGCCTTCTATACAGATGCATTTATGGCAGACTGCGCCAGATTGCACATCGACATGCCAGAGATTACTCCCAAGGCCACGGACAACATTCAGGAGATGATTGACTACGTCCAGGAACTGGTACAATTGGGCTTTGGATACGAGACATCGGATGGTATCTATTACGACATTTCCAAGTTCCCCAATTATGGTAAGCTTTCGGGCATCAACCTTGAGGACCAGAAGTCTGGAGCCAGAGTAGATGTTAACCCTGAGAAGAGGAATCCTGCAGACTTTGCACTGTGGAAGAAGGCCCCTAAGGAGCACATCATGCAGTGGCCCAGTCCATGGGGTATGGGATATCCAGGATGGCACATTGAGTGTTCCGTTATGTCCCGCAAGTATTTGGGCGAATATTTCGATATTCATACAGGTGGTGTAGACCATATACCGATTCACCATGAGAATGAAATTGCTCAGTCTGAGGCCATAAACGGCGGCAATCCAGCAGTTAAGTATTGGATGCATAGCGAGTTTATGATGGTTAATAACGGCAAAATGTCCAAGAGCTTAGGTAATGTATGGACAGTTACAGACCTGGAGAAGATGGGCATTCCTGCCATGGCATTTAGGTATTTCTGCCTGAACGCCCATTACAGGAACAAGCTCAACTACACCGAGGAGTCCATCAGAGCTGCAGTTGTATCCTGCGCCAGATTCTACGAGGGAGCATATGCACACAAGGATAAGCCTGGCCAGATAGATTCACAGGTTGTTGATAAGGCGTTGGAGGACTTCTTTAATGCCGTTAACGATGATTTGAATGTGCCAAAAGCATTGGGTATAGCCTGGAACCTGATCAAATCTGAGACTAAGTCCCACATGGTTTGGCAGGCATTGATTAAGATGGACAGCATTTTAGGCCTGGACATAGCATCATACCAGCCCCATGAGACTCAGGAGGAACAGATTCCTGCAGAGGTTGCACAGCTGCTAGAGCAGAGGGCAGAGGCTCGTAAGACCAAGAATTGGGCTCTCTCCGATGAAATCAGAAACAAGCTTTCCGATATGGGATATATTGTTAAGGACTCTGCAGAGGGTCAAAAGCTGGAGAGAAAATGACGTCGGGCTTTCGCAATCGCATATATACGGAGACAGAGTTAATCAATATGCCAACATCTTTTTTGGCATATATAGGCGACACTGTTTTTGAACTACATACGAGGACTAATACAATTTCTCTCAAAGCCGGTAGCATTCAGGAGATACATTGCGCTACTGTTTCGCGAGTACGGGCGGGAGCACAGGCTGCGGCTATGAGAGGTATGTCCGAGATGTTAACTGCAGCAGAACAGGACTTGGTTCGCAGAGCCAGGAATGCCCATCAGGGCACGGTGGCAAAACACGCCAGCATGGCAGATTACAGATTAGCCACGGCCTTTGAATGTTTATTGGGGTTCCTCTATTTGAGAGGAGAGGACGATAGATTGGCACAGTTAATGGCCAAGGCAGATGAGATTATCGGCCAATTGCCGGCAAGGAGCGTAAATGGATAGAAAGTATACACAGGGTGCCAACAAAAGGGGGCCATCTAAGGCGTCATATGGCAACAGAGGACCTGCACCCAAGTTCAAAAATGATAATCATAGGGGCGGTGGCAGACCAGCTCCTAAGGCACATACCACAAATGCCAGAGACAACTACGAGAGAGACGACTTAATCGAGGGCCGCAATCCCTGTCTGGAGGCGCTGGAGGCAGGCCGTAGCATTAACAGAATCATGATTGCCAAAGGCACACATGATTCAACGATTGCTAAGATTATGCATCTTGCAAAGGAGTCACATATTCCTCTGCAGGAGGTAGAGCGCACAGCTCTGGATAAGATTTCTGTTGTAGGATCTCACCAGGGAGTTATTGCTTTGGCTGCAGCTAAGGAGTACTGCACTGTAGACGATATCCTTAAGAGGGCAGAGAACCTGGGACATGCTCCTTTCATCATTATCCTGGATGGTATCAATGATCCCAACAATTTCGGTGCCATTATCAGATCGGCAGAGTGCGCCGGTGTAGATGGCATAATTATTCCTGAACGCAGGTCTGTTCAGGTTACCCCTGTAGTTGCCAAGGTCTCTGCTGGTGCCTGTGAGCATATGATGATTGCTAGAGTTGTCAATATTTCCTCCACCATCCGCGAACTAAAGGAAAAGGGTCTGTGGATCGTTGGCACAGATGGCTCTGCACCTCAGTACTACAAGGATGTGGACTACAGAGCACCAATTGCACTTATAATTGGCAGTGAGGGAGAAGGGATGAGCAGATTGGTTATGTCAAACTGCGATCACCTGGTTAAAATTCCTCTTATGGGTAAGGTCAATTCACTTAATGCAGCAACAGCCGCTGCTGTAGTAATGTTCGAGGCGGTGTCTCAGAGGAGCAACTAATGGTAATTCTGTCGGACAAGATTTGGGAGTTTCTGGTTGAACTGGATGCACAGGACCACCTGGGCAATGCTGGTATCATATATTACCTAAAAGAGTTATCCGACGAGAATCATACTTATCCTGCAGGTCAGGGGATTAACCTATTGGCCAGAGCAGGAGTGGTCACAGCTGTCATTAATGGTATGTCTATAGAGACAAACAACCCATCTGCAGAGATTTGGCTGTTTGGTGAACCATGTCAGGATATGAACGAACTTCTGCAGTTCTTATGGCATAGATACGATGGCGTCAGATGTGTTTTCCACACAATCAGCCCAGGTGTTTCCAGTTTGCTTACGCAAAATGGCGCAATAGTTTGTGACGAGACACTGGAATTTGTGGGACAGGGACTGCGTTTTCAGTTGTGTGGTGAGATACACAAGCTTACAATTGACGAAATGAGTTTGCTGTCTAATTCTAAGGACGAACAGTTGGCCATGTATTGTGGAGATTTGCCCCTTAATGCCGATAACTGCCACGTATATGGCAGGCTAAAGGGCAGCAAGCCCATTACTGTGTGCTCCATAGAGGAAAACTACAATGGCTTTGCCAGGATAGTGGAACCCATTTGGGTATACACCTCATTGTGGAACAGGCGTAGGGGATGGGCTCAAAAGTGCGTTAGCCATGGCTTGATGGGCACAGGTAGCAGTGCCATTGTGCTGTACCACGTAGAGCAGGCAAACAGAGGATCTGTGGCCCTGGCAGAGGCTTTGGGACTTAGATTAAATCACAAATGTATTTCCCTAGATGCTGGAATTATTTCAAAGAATGGATTAATATTTTAGGGTATGAAATGAGTAGAATTTTTGCGTTTAAAGGAGTCGTAGAATGAAACAAAAGCTTAAACTTTATGAGATGGATCGAGTCACAGATCTTAAGGATATGCTGAATAACAGCCTTAAAAAATACAGCGAAAGAACTCTGTTTTTAGTTAAGGATTCACACAACGAGCCGTATAGACCCATTAAATATGCTAAGTTTGGCAAAGATGTGCATGGGCTGGGTACGGCTTTGGTTGCTCGCGGTTTCAAGGACAAGAGAGTTGCCGTCCTGGGCGAGAATTGCTATGGATGGACAGTTGGATATATGGCTACAGTTACAGGCGTAGGTATCATCGTGCCCATCGACAAGGAGCTGCCTGCCACAGAGATTGCCCATATGATCAAGAGGGCAGATGTATCTGTAGTTATTTTCTCTGACAAGTATTTTGATAAGATTAAGAGCATCAAGGATCAGTGTCCCACAGTTTCACTCTTTGTAAACATGGGTAATAAGACTGACGATCAGTTCCAGACTACAACATTAGGTACTCTCATAGAGGAGGGCAATCAGCTCCTGGAACAGGGCAACATGGACTACATGAACGCCAAGATTGACCCATATGTAATGTCTATTTTGCTGTTCACTTCCGGCACCACATCTGATGCAAAGGCAGTAATGCTCAGCCACCACAATATCGTTACAAACATCATGGCTATGGGATCCATGGTTGAGGTAAGAGGTGGCACATGTCTGTCAATATTGCCTCTGCATCATACATATGAGTGTACCTGCGGATTCCTGTACTCCGTATACGGCGGCTGTACAGTGGCATTCTGCGAGGGACTGCGTTACGTTCAGCAGAACATGTCCGAGGCCAAGGTTACATACGTTCTGACAGTACCATTGCTGGTTGAGACAATGTACAACAAGATCTGGGCCAATATTGACAAAACCCCTGGTCTTCGCAAGAAGGTTGAGACAATTATCAAGGTCAACAATGCCGCCCGCAAAGTGGGCGTAGACATGTCCCGTAAGCTGTTCAAGCAGATTCATAGCGCATTTGGCGGAGAACTGGAGTTGTTTGTTGTAGGTGCAGCTCCCATGAATCCTGAAGTATCCAAGGGACTTTACGATCTGGGTATCAGGGTTCGTCAGGGTTATGGACTCACAGAGTGTGCCCCGATTATCGCTTTGGGAGCAGATACATATTATAAGGATGAGGCTGTTGGTTACCCCATGCCTGGCGTGGAGATTGAAATCTACAATCCCAATGATGAGGGCTCTGGCGAGATTATTGCCAGGGGCGAGAATGTAATGCTGGGGTATTACGAGAACCAGGAGGCCACAGACGCTGTAATTATCGACGGATGGTTCCACACTGGAGACGTGGGCCACAAGGACGAGGATGGATTTGTTTATATCACAGGTCGTTGCAAGAACATGATTCTTACCAAGAATGGCAAGAACGTATATCCAGAGGAGATCGAGCCCATGATTTTGGAGCTGGATACCGTCAAGGAATGCGTTATTTTCGAGGAGAAGTTGGAGGATGGTGATGCCAGGATTGCCTGTATGGTTTATCCTGATGTGGACATCATTAAGAGCAAGTATTCCATTGAGGGCCAGCCTACCAAGGAACAGATGGAGAAACTCCTGTTCGATGAGATCAAGGATCAGGTCAACTCCAGGCTTGTTAGCTACAAGGCCATCCGCAATGTAATTGTGAGGGAGACAGAGTTTATTAAAACTACTACACTCAAGATCAAGCGTCACATGATCTTTGAATAAATAGAGAAGGAGAGCAAAATGGGAAAGTTTATTGATGAAATTATTGTAAAAGCACGTAGTTTAGGCAAGACAATTATCCTCCCAGAGTCTGAGGATGTCAGGACAATTAAGGCCACAGCTTCTATTTTGGAGCAGGGTATTGCAAAGGTTGTCCTCATCGGCAATCCTGCAGATATCGAGGCTATGGCAGCAGAGGCAGGCGTTGATGTTTCCGGTGCTAACGTTATTGACCCCCTTAATTTTGACAGATTTGACGAGTTCAGGGACAAGCTGGTTGAGCTCCGCAAGGCCAAGGGCATGACTGAGGAAAAGGCTACTGAGATGTTAAAGCAGCATATTCCTTTTGGCATTATGTGTCTTAAGATGGGTATTGGCGATGGATTGGTTGCAGGTGCATGCCACTCAACAGCAGACACCATGAGACCTGGACTTCAAATTATTAAGACAGCTCCTGATGCCAAGATGGTTTCATCATTCTTTGTAATGAGTGTTCCCAATTGTGATCTGGGAGAGAATGGAACCTTTGTCTTTGCAGATCCTGCTCTTAACGAGAACCCAGATGCAGAGAAGCTGGCTGAGATTGCAGTTAGTTCGGCTAAGTCGTTTGAGGCTCTGATTGGGGCAAAGGCCAATGTGGCAATGTTGTCCTACTCCACATACGGCAGCGCTCATAGCGAACTGACCGAGAAGGTTGTGGAGGCTACCAGACTTGCCAAGGAGAAGGCTCCTGACATCAATCTGGACGGCGAGCTCCAGGCAGACGCAGCTATCGTTCCCAGTGTAGGCGAGTTCAAGGCTCCGGGCAGTCCCGTTGCCGGTAAGGCTAACGTCTTGATTTTCCCCGACTTGAATGCAGGAAATATCTCCTATAAGCTGGTTCAGAGATTGGCAAAGGCTGAGGCATACGGCCCCATTATGCAGGGATTTGCTAAGCCAGTTAACGATCTTTCCAGAGGTTGCAGCGCAGAGGACATTGTTGGCGTAGTAGCAGTTACTGCTGTTCAGTCCACAATTTAATAAAAAGGTGAGGATGATAGTATGAAAGTTTTAGTTATTAATTGCGGTAGCTCTTCTCTTAAGTATCAGTTGCTGGATATGCCTAAGGGCGATGTTGTCGCCAAGGGTATTTGCGAGCGTATTGGTATTGATGGTCAGCTCGTTCACAACAACATGGATACCAAGACTACTTGGAGCATTCCTATGCCAACACATGGCGAGGCAATTATGTCTGTTTTCAAGGCTTTGACAGATGCAGAGGTTGGAGTAATCTCTGATTTGAGCGAGATTGCTGCTGTAGGACACAGAGTTCTCCACGGTGGTGAGGAAATCACACAGTCTGTTGTTATTGACGACCACGTTATCGATGTTATCGACGCACACATTCCTCTGGGGCCTCTTCACAACCCTGCAAACTCCCTGGGTATCAAGGAGTGCCGCAAGCTGTTGCCCGACGTTCCTCAGGTAGCAGTATTTGACACCGCATTCCATCAGACCATGCCAGCTAAGGCATATATGTATGCATTGCCCTACGAGATGTATGAGAAGCATCACATCCGCAGATATGGCTTCCATGGCACCAGCCACATGTACGTTTCTCGCAGATGTGCAGAGGTTGATGGACGCCCATATGAGGACCTTAAGATTATCACATGTCACCTGGGCAATGGATCCTCCATCAGCGCAGTTGATCATGGAAAGTGTGTAGACACAACAATGGGTCTCACTCCTCTGGAGGGAACACCTATGGGCACACGTTGTGGTTCTATTGACCCTGCCATTGTTAAGTTCATTATGGACAAGGAGAACATGACTGCAGATCAGGTTGATAACCTTATGAACAAGAAGAGCGGTGTTATGGGCATCTCCGGAATCAGCAGCGATTTCCGCGATCTCAATGCTGCAGCTAACGAGGGCAACGAGAGAGCTAAGTTGGCTCTGGATATGTTCTGCTACAGTGTTAAGAAGTATATCGGTTCCTACATGGCTGCAATGGGCGGTTGTGACTGCATCGCATTTACTGCTGGCGTAGGAGAGAACGATTCTGTTGTTCGCGCAGGAGCAGTTGAGGGTCTGGAGTTCTTGGGCGTTAAGATTGACCCCGAGAAGAACAAGGTCAGAGGCGAGGAGACATTGATTTCCACACCAGACAGCAAGGTCAAGGTATACATCATACCTACCAACGAGGAGTTGGCAATTGCTCAGGAGACAATGAGACTTACCGCAAAGTAATTAAATACTTCCAGTAATTAGACAGGACCTGCCAATTGGTGGGTCCTGTTTGTTATATGAATTTAATAGCTAATTCCATTATATACACAGCCGCGCAACTGGAGGCTGCCACCACTACAAGGCTCTTACTCCGCAGTGCTACGATTATGGCAACTGCCAGGCCTACAGCACCGCTGATTATGTGGCTAGTTGAGTACAGTATGGATGGAAAAATCATGGCCGACAGACAGGCACAGGGCACATAGGTCAGAAAAGATTTGAGGAATCTGTTGGTAATCTTACCTCTGAACACAGTGAGAGGCAGAGCCCTGATCAAATATGTAGTGATAGCCATTACGGCGATGTACAGGTAAATCATGACTGCACCTCCGACTGGTCATCGGTTACAGGGAACAGGGCAGCACATATTCCGGCGGAAATAACTGTAGATATTACAATGGATAGTCCGGAGGAGATGTTGTTTAACACAGGTACCCACTGGAAGACGCAGGAGAGAGATATGGCCAGTATTGCCACCAGAAGGATGGGCTTACTCTCCCTGGCCTGAGGGACCACGATTGCCACGAACATGCCGTAGAGGGCAACGCCTAAGGCTGCGGCCAGTGTGGGGGGTAAAATTGAGCCCACAAGGGCCCCAAGCAATGTTCCGGAACTCCATCCCACAATGGGCAAAACGCCTAATCCCAGCATATATGGAACCGTTAGTGCGTGTTGTCCAGACATGGCGATGGCGAAAATCTCGTCAGTGTTGATAAACGCAGATGCAAGTCTGGCGCCTATGCCGAATCTGTCTCCCATGCGCTGTCCAAGAGCCAGGCTCATGAGGGCGTAGCGGCTATTAATAACTAACTGTGTTAGAAACATGTCTATCAGCAGACCACACTCTGCAATCACTGTTAATCCGGCAAATTGTCCTGCGCTGGTCAAATTGGTAAGGGAAATAAGGGTGGCGTCCATTGGATTAAGACCAAGAGAAACAGCCATAGTGCCAAAGCCAAAGCTGACAGAGAAATAACCTATGAAAACAGGGAGGCTTGCCACCAAGCCAGCGAAGAAATCCTTTTTTTTCAAAATATGTATCCTCTAAATAAAAACATTCTGTAGATGATACTACTATTTGCAGAAATATGGAAGAAGCAGAGTGGAATATCTGAATTTGACTGCGCAATGCACTTTACATAAATGCCAAAATGGGATAAATTCTAAGCATGGAAAATAAGTATAAAAGATTAATAAAGGACATCGGCATCTTTGCCCTTGGTACACTTGGCTCAAAGCTGATAATTTTTCTGCTTTTGCCGTTGTACACCCATGTTTTAAGTCCGGACGAGTATGGCATCTCTGACTTGATTTTCACTCTCAGTCAGTTGATTTTGCCATTCATATCATTGGCTATCTTTAATGGCTTGTTGCGCTATGGTTTGATGCGTGACACCAGGTCAGAGGACGCGCTGAACTGTGCATCCAGGATTTTCTTGTTTGGCAGCATAGTGGCTGTTTTGGTAACTCCTTTGTTAGGGTTTATACCCTCAGTAGGGGAGTGGAGATGGTTCT
>JAZNEA010000101.1:0-46910 GCA_045588325.1 Clostridia bacterium | reverse complement strand
AAAGCTTACTCCCGCTGTACTGAACGATATGGTGAAAGCCGTGTATGTTCATGCACCGGACAAGTCCAGCGGACACCGAGTGCAGGATGTAGTCATCAGCTATAATCAAATCGGCATACTCCCCGCCAATTTACTCTATGACATTATGAACGGAAAAGCGGCATGATTAATCATGCCGCTTCCCGAAAACAATATTTTGTTTTATTGGACCGCTCCCTCTGGGGGAGCCCCTGCTATTTATAGATTATACCGGTGTGACGTTAACAGCCTTCTGACCGCGATCGTCGCTCTCTATATCAAAAGTAACCGCCTGACCCTCGCTGAGAGTTTTGAAGCCGTCTACATTGATAGCTGAGAAGTGCACAAAAATCTCTGCTCCCTCGTCAGTGATGACGAAACCGTAGCCCTTCTCGGCACTGAACCACTTTACCTTACCTGTATTCATTTGTTCCTCCATACGTGTTATGTATCCCCTTTGGGAATTTTTGATAATTGTAGCACAGCCCTCTCGAAGTGTAAACAAATTGTTAATTATGTGACCAACCCAGACACAAAAAACATAGGTTAACATTCCCTCTGCTCGCCTACGACGGCCCTGTCTCATTGTCTTTTACAGAGGTGTTACGCATGTAGATAGATCCCTTTTCAAGGCACAAAAAAAGAACTGCTCTCGCAGTGCTATCTGGTGGGAACAACAGGGCTCGAACCTGTGACCCCCTGCTTGTAAGGCAGGTGCTCTCCCAGCTGAGCTATACTCCCTCAAAACCAGCTCGCTTATATTACAATATAATTTTCCGTTCGTCAAGTGGTATTTCAAAACTTTTTACACCAACTGGGAGAAACGTTTTACTCCTCTATCAGCAGTTCCCTTAAGGATGACAGCCGCTCCGAACGAGATTTATTTCTGACCATACGCTCCATGGTATCCTGCAGACCAACTACCACCAACATCTTGCGTGCTCTGGTAACCGCCGTGTACAACAAATTCCTGTTTTGCAGCATCTGTGGCCCACCATAGAGAACCAACACTACACATGGGAACTCGCTGCCCTGACTCTTGTGCACAGTAGTTGCAAATGCCTGCTCCAGCTCCTCTATGTTAGCGTGACTATATGTGCAGAATCTACCGTCCGTCAACTCTACAGTCATGGTTCCCATGGAATTATTTATCTCGCGAATAGTACCCATATCCCCATTGTAAACCCCGAACTCTGCCTCTATCTGACCTGGCCTGTAACACTCCATGTCGTAGTTATTTTTGTTCTGCATGACTCTATCGCCCACGCGGAAGACCACGTCGCCATACTTCTTTTCGGCCTTGGTTAGGGTTTTGGGATTCAGGGCCTGCTGCAATACCCTGTTGAGTTCACCAACGCCAGCCTCTCCCTTTCTGGTAGGGGAGATCACCTGTATGTCGGCAACAGGGTCCAGACTAAATGTGGATGGTAGCTTGTCCTTACATAAGGACACAATCTTGTTATACAAGTTCTCTGTTCCATTAGCTGGAATAAAGTAAAAATCGCTACCCTTTACGTTGCATTCAGGGAGTTGTCCTTTGTTTATCCTGTGGGCGTTAGTGATTATCATACTCTCCGCAGCCTGCCTGTATATCCTCGTCAGGTGGACTACCGGGCAAACCTGAGACTCAATGATGTCCTGCAGAACCTTACCGGGGCCCACAGATGGCAATTGGTCTGCATCCCCTACTAAGATTAATCTGCATCCAGGTTTGAGGGCCATCAACAGGGCCTCCATCAGCAGAATATCCATCATAGACATTTCGTCCACTATTACAACGTCTGCATCCAATGGGTTGGTCTCGTCGCGGTTGAATATGTAACGGGATTTTGTCTGGTCCGAGTAGCCTATTTCCAACATACGATGAACGGTTTTGGCGTCTGCACCAGATGCCTCGGCCATTCTCTTTGCTGCTCTGCCTGTAGGTGCGCATAATGCCACCTCCATGCCACAGCCCTCGAATAATTCCACCATACAGCGTATCGCTGTGGTCTTTCCAGTACCTGGTCCTCCTGTGATTATTACTACTCCCCTATTTATGGCGTTTTCTGCCGCGGCAATCTGTTCCTCTGACAAGAGGGCTCCGCAAATCTGTTGGTCTCCTCTAATCGCTGCCAATCGGCGCTGCAATACCTCCGTATCACAAAATTGCCTGTCTCCCAGTTCTCTGAGGCGCCTGGCTGTTCTGGTTTCGGCTCTGTACAGATCTGGCATGTACACCCTCTGTTGACCCTCGTACTCCAGGGCATTTAGAGTCCGGCTGTTCAACATGTTATTTAGAGTCTGGCCTACTGCCTCTGTATCCATTGTAAGAGCGGATGCGGCGCTATTGACCAGGATTTCAGCTTCTACGCACGTGTAACCATTCATAGACATGGTGGATAACATATTGCGCAGGCCAGCCTCTACCCTGTTGGGCGACGTCATATCGTAACCCATTTGAGCCGCTATCCTGTCGACATTGCGGAATCCAATCCTATACTCGGGGTTAGCCAATACATAAGGATTCGTCTTGACCATGTCTACGCAAAGAGCACCCAGGCTGTTGTATACCTTGTATGCCACCGTAGCACTGAGGCCTAATTGGGCAAAGAATGTGACTACATCCTGCATATTTTTCTGGGCCACAAAGCTGCGGGACACCTCCCTGGCCTTGTTAATGCTTATCCCTTTTACCTCTGCCAGTCTGTCAGGGTCCTCCGTCAGCACATCCATAGTGCGTGAACCAAAATGTCTGACTATCCTCTTTGCTAAGGCCTTGCCTACGCCTTTGATCACCCCGGATGAGAGATAAACTAATATGTCCTCCTCGTTATCTGGCATAGTCTTCTCGTAGGACTGAACCTTAAACTGGCGACCATATACAGGATGATCTACCCAATCACCCCAGGCCTTGATAAATTCTCCGCAATTTACTAAAGGCATAGTGCCCGTCAGCACATATGCCTCCCCTGAATCAACAAAGACCCGGACAATTGAGTAGCCCGTGTCTTCGTTCTTAAATACTATATCTACTATTCGTCCCTTAAGGGAATCCATCATTGATCACCAATACACTTACGATTTAGGAGAAGTAAATATCCTACCTTGAGCATACCATCGAGAACATAAATCTCAGGCATAACATTTGCCTTGGCCAGCTGGATTGAGTATGTGGTACTTATCCACAATAGTGCCGCTCTCAATGCAATGTAAAGTACGGTCAGCATAAGATAGTCGGTATACTTGCGAACAAATACAGAGTTAACGGAATTGATGGATTTGCGGATAAACTTGTCAGAATACATGACCATGCCGCGATATGCGCCTATCATGTATATCTTGATAAGGACAAACACAAACAGAATAATCCATACACTGACAAGTGCAAGAGTGGCCGAAAGCACCAACGGGAATCCACTAGAAATGCTACCACCCTTAAATATGATAGCTACCATAGGTACCAATGCCAAAAAGCCCATGATAAAGAAGACCAATAGTGTCACTGCAGAAATAAAAGTAACTGCCAGAGATCTGAGGTAAACTCCGGCTGCTCCGACCCAGAAATTAGTCAGTTCCGGTCTCTTAACTCCTGCCAAACCAGTAAGATTCTGGCGGTTCTTATTTCTGTCATATGTCTTAACCTTGAGAATGTCCTGATTTCTCTTAAAATATCCGCCAATGAAGAACGCCGCAATTGCCAGCAGGACACTGCCACCCAACACAGACAACACCCATACAGGTATATTGGCTGAGCCCAGACCAGTAGTCATAACGTTCTTGACCAATTGGAGCAACTGAGCACACAGCTGCAGAGGATCCTCTACACCCAATGTCACTACAAAACCTACTACCGTGACAAGTGCCATATCCAGCAGCACCATAAACAGAGCTGCTATTATTCCCAATATATATAGTGGAAGCTGATTCTTATGCTTATTCATGAATTACCAATCCTGTGATGCAATATATGATGCTGCACTCTTGATACATGCCTGGTGCAATTTGCATACCAAACCAGTACCATGAGTAGTGCTGTTCTTGAAGTGTATGCAGAATACGCCATTCATATTATTGCCCTTGATGCGATCCAGGTTGTATCCTGCACCGTAGTCTCCGCTACGCCAACTGACCCAAGCACCATTGGCTGCAGAATCGCTGCCGGCATGGGGGTAACCATTCATGGAGGCTGCCATAGTTGTGCCATTTACTACAACCACAACTGCTCTGCGCTCCCAACTGTCCTTGCCTCCATAGCAAGAACGGAACTTGGCTGTGTCGGCAGCAGAAACTGTCTCAACGTCTGCATGGTTGGTGCCATATGTCCTCATAACTGTGAACTTGATACCCGTAGCAACATCTGTAACTACAGCCTTGTCACCAACGCCAAAAATGAACTGAGCCTCATCCCACCAATCATAAATATACATGCTACCTGTGGGGTCATTACGGCTGGCAACGATATTGCGCATGGAGGACAGTGTATTACGTCCTACAATGCCGTCTACTGTCAAATTATATCTCTTCTGATAACGTCTGGCTGCATCCACGGTTAGCTCACCATAGAACCCAGTGGGCTCAACAGGCAAATAGCCCAACTCATAGAGCAACTCCTGTATCTCCAAAATCTCTGCTCTGGTGTATATTCCCTGTACGATAGACAAGGTATCCATAATAGTCTCTGATGTAAGGCTGGCCAATAGCTTGTATGTCTCGTTGCCTACCACTCCATCTGATGAAAGGTTGTAGTCCTTCTGGAATGCAATAACAGCCTGCTCTGTGACCGTGCCAAAATAGCCAGTGCAATCCGACTCAAAATATCCTAGCTTTTTGAGCTTTTGTTGGAGATCCAAAATATCATCTCCCTCCATGCCGACCTTAAGCACAGGGGTAGCAGCAGTTGCCACTGGGATCGATGTAAATATCATAGTAACACTGACCAAAACGAGTAACAGCGCCACAATCTTGGAAAAACGGTTCATTGTACCTCCATATCCACATAGGGACTCTATTATATACCAATGCTATTATAACACCAAAAGGACAAGCCGTGAAGTGCTTGCCCTAGTGTATATCCTTTATGTGGTAAACAATTTGAAAACAAAAATAAAATGACCGTTTTTGTCGTCCTATTAATCTGTAAATTCTAAGACGATTATTTTTCCATAAGTTTCGTCGGGAACTATGCCAATACCGACCTTAGTGTACTTTTCTCCGATAATATTGCGGATATGCTCCTCCGAATCCACCCAGGACTCAAAGGCCTTGTCCACAGACATATTCCCTGCTATATTCTCTCCTGCTGCGCCGAACTTGATTCCATAGGAAGTCATCATCTCAAAGGGATTGCCGTAGGTCTGTGAATTATGTCCAAAATAATGATTGTCGGACATGTCCCTGGCCTTTAGCAGTGCAATCTTATTCAACTCCTGATCCATGCTAAGGTCAGGCAGTCCAGCCTGGTTGCGAACCTGGTTAATCAACGTCAAGAGGTTGACCTCCTCCTGTCCCGGCACAACATCCTGTTCCACCTTGTCTGTAGCAGTCGGAATCTCCCTTGTAACATAGGATTTGTCCACAGCACCAACCATTCCTGTGTCGGGCACATAAACCAGGAGCCAGTTCTCCCTTTCGCCCAACACCTGGATAGCCATGTCCTTGTACAAGGTCTCTACTACGTTATAGTCCACGCCACATCCCGCGCGCAGGTTTAGCGCATCCACCGCAACCTGTGCAATCTCAGGCTCTGAGATCTGCTGCTCCTCTGCTTGTGCCGGACTGCATATTATCAAAAAGCCAATCATGCCAAACAGACAAAATATCATGGCCAGCTTTTTCTTCATAAAAAACTACCTCCGTTTTTAGAGGTAGTTTTTGTAAAATAATTGTTTTTATTCAGATCAATATGCTCTGCCCCAAACAACCATCTTGGTGGCTGGCTTGCCGCAACAGGCGCAAACGTGGCCGACCTCCTCCTGATCAAAGGGAATACATCTGGATGTAGCTCCCGTAACCTCCTTGATCTTGTCCTCGCAGGCCCTGTCTCCGCACCACATAGCCTTAACAAAGCCGGGGTGGCTGCTGACGATATTGTTCATCTCATCTATATCCTGAGCTGTATATGTGTTCTCCTGCATATGTGCAAGAGCCTTAGCATACATGCCATCATGTACCTGCTTGAGAACCTGGGCAACAGTCTCTGCCAGATTGTCCAGAGATACGCTCTGCTTCTCTCCATTGTCTCTGCGAACCAGAACACAGCAGTTGTTGTCGATGTCTCTGGGGCCAATCTCAATCCTGAGGGGAACGCCCTTCATCTCATACTCAGAGAACTTCCAGCCAGGCATCTTGTCGCTAAGATCTGTGTGTACTCTGTATCCAGCCTGTGCCAGCTGTGCCTCCAACTCCTTAGCCTTATCTGCAACACCAGGCTTTTGCTGCTGGATGGGCACGATGGCTACCTGAATGGGAGCAATAGCAGGTGGCAGAACCAAACCGTTGTTGTCTCCATGAACCATGATGATGGCTCCGATAATACGTGTGGACATACCCCAGGATGTCTGGTGTACATACTTTTGCTGGTTGTCCTTGTCCGCAAACTGGATGTTAAACGCCCTGGCAAATCCATCTCCAAAGTCGTGGGATGTGGCTGACTGCAGAGCCTGACCATCATGCATCAAAGCCTCAATAGTATATGTAGCTCTGGCGCCTGCAAACTTCTCCTTATCAGTCTTCTGTCCCTTGATAACAGGTATAGCCAGTGCATCTCTGCAGAAGTCGGCGTATACATTGAGCATGCGCTGTGTCTCTGCCTCTGCCTCCTCGGCGGATGCGTGGGCTGTGTGGCCCTCCTGCCAGTAGAACTCGCGGGTCCTCAGGAAGGGGCGAGTATTCTTCTCCCAGCGAACGACAGATACCCATTGATTGTACAACTTAGGCAGATCTCTGTATGAATGAAT
The DNA here is from genome assembly GCA_045588325.1 of Clostridia bacterium. Lineage (GTDB taxonomy): Bacteria > Bacillota > Clostridia > RGIG7378 > RGIG7378 > RGIG7378. Next base: position 39,954 of record JAZNEA010000101.1, on the reverse strand, counting down.
GATCTCTGCGTAGTGGTCGCAGAAAAGTGTCTCAGAAGTGGGACGGACGCAAAGCCTCTCCTGGAGCTTGTCAGAACCGCCATGGGTAACCCATGCAACCTCAGGTGCGAATCCCTCAACGTGATCCTTCTCCTTATCCAAAAGGCTCTCCGGAATAAACATGGGCATAGCCACGTTCTGATGTCCCAGCTCCTTGAACTTAGAATCCAGTATGTGCTGAATATTCTCCCATACAGCGTAGCCGTAGGGTCTCAAAATCACGCATCCCTTAACATTGGAATAGCTAACCATCTCGGATTTGAGAACAACATCTGTATACCATTGAGCAAAATCGTCGCTCATGCTGGTTATCTGGTCGTTCTTCTTAAACTCTGCCATAACATTACCCTCTATTATCTCCGCTCAAAACGGCAAAAATTATCGTTAAATTTTAGCACAAGAGCCTGGCTGTTGCAACAACAAGCACCTCAATGCCAAGGCCCCTTCCGCAATCTGTAAGTCCCTCTCCCGTCGTTGCCGTGATGCCTATTCTCTCCTCAGGCAATCCAGTCAACTCTGCAATCCTCTGTTTCATAGCAGGAATGTGTGGAGATAGTTTAGGTCGCAGGCACTCTACCGACATAGATATTGACACCAGCTCTGCCATGGTCAAATACTTCAGGGCCTCTTTGAGATATACGCTGCTGTCTAAGATACCCTGTTCCAGGCACAATTTGTCTGCAGGACCGCCCAAAATATTGACCCCGGTAATGCCTGAAATGGCATTTGTCACAGCATGCAGTATCACGTCTCCGTCGCTATTAGCCTCCATCGCTCTACCTGGCACCTGAACTCCACCCAAAATCAAAGGTTTGTCGCTATCCTCCTGGGCAAATCTGTGACTATCCTGGCCAAATCCGCAGCAGTAGAGATTACCATCTGCGCCGGGGAAGGCTCTCAGATCCTCGGGTGTTGTGAGCTTAATATTGGAATAATCTCCCTCTGTAATCAGAACCTCTGCTCCTGTCCTCTCTGCCAAAGCAGAATCATCCGTCGCGTTTGGATCAAAGCAGTCGCCATACGCCAGGCTGGCTATATGATTTTTGAGGCCCTGTGGTGTCTGTGCTGCCATCAGAGAACTGCGCTCTGGAGTATTCACAACACAGCCTCTGCTATCCACAACCTTGATAGTGTCCTTAACAGGCACACCTGGCACCACGGCATCGGCCCTATCCAGCCCCTGTACCACACCGTCAATCACTGTATCTGTTACAAATGGACGAGCTCCATCGTGGACCAATATTTTGTCCGGGGATAGTTTTGTAGCCTCCAAATATCCGTTGCGCACGGACTCCTGTCTGGTAGATCCACCCTGTACAACCTTAAATAACTTAGAAATGCCGTACTGTTCTGCCAACTGATTAATCTGCTCCATGCGATCCTTTGCCGTAGTCACCACAATGGCATCAATGTTGGAATTGCGCTGAAAGGCCTCCATGGACAACACAATAACTGGCTTTCCCGCCAGGTCCATGAGCTGCTTGTCGCAACCCATTCGTGTTCCGCTGCCTCCCGCTGCGATAATCGCTACTATCATATTATGTACCTATTCTGTTACTGGAATGCTGCCGATGATGGACTCCTCCAGACTCTGCTGATCCTGTCCCATTACTACTGACAGCTCGCTGACGAGGATGTGCCTGGCCGTACCCAACATCTTGCGCTCTCCGGTGGATAAGCTCTTGCGACGGTCTCTTAGAATCAATGCCTTAACTATGTTGGCAACCTCGTGAATATCGCCTGTGGCAATTTTGTCCATATTGTCCTTGTAGCGCTTGCTCCAGTTTGCAGAATTATCCTCCTGAACGTCGCCGCTACGCATAAAATCGAAAACCCTGTTGGCCTCGTCCAAATCCACAGTATAACGGATGCCTAATCTCTCTGCATTGCCTGTAGGCACTCTAACTGTGAGATTGCCCACGAGGACATTAATAACATAATAGTCCTGGGAAACACCCATTACCTCCATGTTTTCTACTGCCACAACTGTGCCCGCTCCGTGTAAGGGATATACCACGTGGTCTCCGATGTTGAACATATCATACCTTTCCTTTTAACCTACAGTGAAACCATGAAACCCAGTCATATGCTATCTGACTGAATATGGATACAAGCCGCTGTCAAACTTAAACAGACTCATGATTTCTATCCAAAATCAACTGTTCGCAAAACTAATAACCCCGGAGGGATATTTACAAGGTGATGGCCAAGGAAATCCCTCTGCCAATGGTGATGCCTATCGCCTCTCCAAGCGTATCTCAAACTTGTCAATACGCATGTCATCCGCATCAATAAACTGGTCTCTGTCAAAAATAGCTGCCGCTATAGCAGATAATTGGACTGTGTTCTTTTTCATCCAGATGGGTGTGGTGAGACGCAGTATCTGGCACAGCTGCAACAGGCCCTGCTCCAACTGGTCGTGAAACGACAACTCTGGGTCGTCTATTACGACAGTAGCCGTATCAACAACGCGATTATCCTTAATACAATTGCCTGTTAATGTCATACTGCCTCACTATAACTTATTAGTGATTTATATAATACCATAAATCCTTGGATGCCGTCATGAGGGAATTTTAACAAAAATTTATCTCACTAAACTGCGTTGACATTATCTTGTCCATGTCTTATTATATGGTTATTATTTCATCTAGTATTGGAGACTATGTTATGTCGAGAACCAAATTAAGTCATCGAGTTTTGCCGAACTACACTAAGGGTGAGGAGATTTTCAATATGGTAACTCACATCGTGGGCGGTGGATTTGGCGTGGTGGCCCTGGTGTTGTGCGTCATATTTTCTGTTCTGCATCGCGATTCATGGGCTATAGTGGGTAGCTCCATCTATGGGTTCAGCATGATTGTACTATACACTATGTCCAGCATATACCACGGACTGCGCCCCGGAACTGCTAAGAAGGTCTTGCAGGTTCTGGATCATTGCACCATATATCTTCTCATTGCAGGCACATACACTCCCATACTCCTGGCCGGTATTCGTCCTCTCTACCCCGTTTTGGCATGGGTCATTTTTGGCATCATGTGGGGTGTCTCCGCCTTGGCAATCACGCTGACGGCCATAGATTTGAACTCATTTAAGGTATTTTCTATGATTTGCTATATTGCCCTGGGGTGGCTCATTATCTTCGCCTTTAAACCTACAGTAGAGGCAATTACCGTTCCAGGCATGGTTCTCGTTTTTGCGGGAGGTGTGGCATATACAATAGGTGCCATACTGTATGGCGTGGGCAAAAAGGTCAAATTCATGCACTCTGTATTCCACATCTTTGTGGTGGTCGGATCCTTCTTACAGTTCCTGGCAATACTGCTGTACGTGGTATAGAATCACACAAAAAGGGGGGTGTTTTTACACCCCCCTTTAGTTTTGCGATTGTTTATTTGCTGGCTCCCAAAATATTGTTCTGTCTTAAGAACAAATATGCAGAAGACAAATCCTGGTGAGTAAGTGTGTATCTCAGATACTCCTGACCTTCTCCCTTGATAAACGCCCTGGGTGTACCATAACCATATGATTCAAAGTAGTTAACTGCCAGAGTCTTAATCTGAGCATCTGTTGCTACCATGCCCTCTGCCTCACAAATGGCATACATAATGACCTTGAACTCAGCATTTGCCTGGGCATCTGCAGCAATGTCCTTATCCAACTGCTCGACAGTTCTGTTAAGGTAAGTCTTACAATACTCTGTAAAGTCTCCCTTAAACCCGCTCTGCAGCTGCTGGATATAGGCTGTTGCGTAATACTCATTGTAATACTGTATGTACTCGTCAATATCGCTCTGCACCACATGATCGATGGTCGTAGTGCTACGGACCTGATCGACGATCTTCTGTACATAAAGGTTATTTCTGCAGTACACCTTAAAATCTGTCTCATTGAATATGCCAGTTGTGGCATACATGGCATCTCTGATCGTGGAGTCGTTGATCTCGGGATATGCCATAATGGTCGTAACAGTTGCAGTATAGACAACCTCTTTGCCTGCAAGTGTCTCGTCTTCAAAATCCTCCGGCAAAGTCAATGTGAAGGTAAATGGCTTACCTGATGACTGGCCAGCCACAGCCTTGTCAAATCCAGGAATATTGCCTCCTACGCCCAAGGACACAATGGTATCCTTTACTGACAAAGAGTCGACCTTGGTGCCATCACATGTTACCTCGGTTGTGATAACCACAGAGTCATTCTTGCCAACTGTGCCACGAATTGTGTTGACGTAGGTGGTGTTCTTTTTGAACGTGTCTACCATAAACTCCTCCAGTTCGCTGTCGGATATAGTTATGGTAAGATCCTTGTATTGACCCAGTTTAACAATACAGCCGTCAATATACGAAGTGTTATCCTCGCTGCCACATGCTGCGATTGATAGCATTGATGCCAGGACAAGTATAACTGCTAATACTTTCTTAAACATGACGTCTTACTTAGTCTCTGAAACAAGATCGTAGGAGTTGCCGTCCAAAATCATCTCGTAGATAGTGTCTGTTCCCTTCTCCAGAGTTGCGATGAACTGAACATACGATGTACCAAAGTAGTTCAGGTAGCCCTTCCATGATGTGATGCCGTAGTTCTGCTCGTAGGACTTAGTTGTATCCTTCGCGAGCTCATCCTTAGCATACTGCTTAATCTCATCGTCTGAAACGATCATGTCGTTCTGCTCTGCAATATCAAAGAGAACAAAGTTCATCTTCCAGTTGTTGTATACGTAATCCTGGAAAGCCTCCCAGTTGTATGCAACGCCTGTTACGTAGTAATAGGTGTAGAACTCGCAGGCTGCGTCAAAGGAGTCAATACCCAGATTCTCGTACTTGGAATACTGATCATAAACGCTCTGGACCTGAGCCTTGTAGTAATCGATATAGGACTGAATGTGCTCGTCTCCAGCCTTGGAAAGCTTGTAGCTGGCAATAACCTCATCCATAACTGCGGAGAGGTACATCTGCTCCTCAACATACTCCTTAAGCTTGGCAACTGTCTCCAGACCCAACTTATCCTTAAGGTATGCCTTAACATTGGCATCTGTTGTGGGAACGTTAGCTCTGCCGGTAATTGTTACCTCGAACTTAACATCCTTGCCTGCCAGATCCTTGGAGGAATAGTCCTCGGGGAACTTGAGGTTCAGGTCAAACTTCTCGCCCAGCTTCTTGCCGTTCATGCCGGTGTCAAAACCGTCGATAAATGTGTAGCTGCCCATTACGTAAACGTAAGCATCTGCTGAACCACCCTCAAAAGTCTTGCCATCAACATATCCAACAAAGTTCATAATAACGATGTCATCCATGGTTACTGTGAGCTGCTCGTCGGTGTACTCAACCTTGGTGTCCTGTGTCTTGGCGTCATCTGTCTTAACGTCGTCTGTCTTAGCATCGTCAGTCTTGGCATCCTCGGTCTTCTCTATTTCAACCTTAATCCAATCCAACTTGGAAGAATAATAGCTGTTAGCATATGTGCCCAGCTGGTAGCGCATAGTATGCTCAACTGTATCCTTGTCTACAGTTACCTTGTGGCCCTCATATGTGCCTCTTGTCTCGATGAATCCATCTGTGTAGAATTTTGCCTTGCCACATGCTGTAAATGAGAGCACCATAGCAACGCAGAGAATAATGCATGTAAGTTTCTTCATTTTGAGTCCCTTTCGTCTCTTTTTGGCGTAAACTTAGCCGTCATGGCATTTTATCACACTTAATATAAAAAATAAATATGTATATTCTCGTATTGTTTCTGAATCTCTTAAACAATTCGTGAACTCATAATCAAAGCTGGTTGTTCTCCAGCAAATAGGTCCAGAGGGCGTCCTTATTCAGGTATTCGATGATATAGTCAGTGCCATATTCATCAATTAGCTCCTGTCCGGATTTGTATCCAAACTGCAGGTAGTTGTCCTCCGCAAAAGCCTTGGCATCCCGCTTGGTATGGGATATGCCAACCTCCTGAATGATGTGGTAAAAAACAATATCCTGCCGCACAGCATCCTGAGCCTGCTCGTAGCAATATGACTTGTACTCACTCTCCGATGCAAATCCCATATAAGACAACATGTTCAGGAATGTGACTCCGTATGCCTCTGCATTGGCCTCTGTTTCCGAAATCAGCGCGTCCACATAGGCGTTTACTGCCTTGGAGGGCAACTCGGACAACTCGTAGCTGTCTAATATCCTTTGCCACAGATCATTTACCTGTTTTTCGTCTGCTATCTCTTCCTTGGATGCCTTAATACTACTCCTGTAGTACTCCTTCATCTCCGAAACGGTCTGGAATTCTGATACCTCCAGGTCTGACACAAATTCGTCAGTAAGTTCGGGCACTATTGTCACCCTCTTGGCCTTGATTGTAATCTGAAGGCTCATGACCTTACCCGCCAGGGCTGCGTCATAGTAGTTTGCAGGCAACTGAATCTCGATGGTGAATGGCTGTCCCACAGATTTGCCATACAGATTATCGTCTATGCCAGACAATAGCTTGCCACTGCCTAACACATAGTCATAGTCTTTGGCCTGAGTATTATCGTAAACCTGGCCATCCACAGATCCTGTGAAATCCATTAACACACGATCTCCCTCGGCAACTGTACCCTCGGTAACATCCTGAATCTGGCAATAATCCTCCAAATCTGCATATATGGCATCCAGCACCTCTTGTTCTGTGACTGTGGTATCCTCTCTCACAATTACAAGGCCGGCATATTGGCCGACCTTGGTAATATAGTCATTGGGATCATAATCTAACCCGGATTGTGAACATCCAGTCAGGAACACAGTGCACTGAATCAGTACCAGCAACGCAGAAATTATTCTGATACTATTCCTGTTCACCTGTAACCTCTGTCTCGTTGTCCTCTGCCTCTGCATGGGTATCAGGCATCTGGTCCTCAGGAGTTTCGGTGGTCTCCTCTGCATCCTCGGCCTTAGCCTGCTCCTCAGCAGTCTTGGCTGCCTTAGCCTCCTTGAGCCTGTTGAGGTAATCCATACCCTCTGCAAAAATAGCCTCGAACTCCTCTCCGTCCACCTTTTCGTTCTCTATGAGAACTCCGGCCAGGGCATGGAGTTTGTCAATATTCTGCTCCAGCAATGTCAGAATCTCTGCATATACATTGTGGATAATATCCTTAATCTCGTTGTCCAGGATCCTGGCTGTCTCCTCGCTGTAATTGCGAACTGTGCCAAAGTCCTTGCCGATAAACACCTCGTCACCCTCTGATCCAAAAATCATGTTCTCAAAGTTCTTGCTCATACCATACTTGAAAATGAGCTTGCGGACCATCGAGTTGACAGACTGCAAATCAGATGCTGCGCCTGTGGAAATCTCTCCCAGTACCAGCTGCTCTGCTGCTCTGCCGCCTAAGGCAACCTTAATAGATTCGATAATATCGTTATATGTGTAGTAGTCCTTTTCCTCCTCTGGGCGGTAGGATGTATAGCCTCCTGCTCTGCCTGCGGGAATGATGGTAACTCTGTCCACCTTTTGGAATGAGGAAACCAGCTTGAGCACCAGAGCGTGACCAGCCTCATGATATGCTGTGAGCTTCTTGGCCTTTTCGCTGACGACGCGACTCTTTTTCTCGGGGCCCATCATAACCTTGTATACGGCCTCCTTGACATCAGCTGCAGATATAAACTTGCGCTTATCCCTGACTGCCAACAGCGCTGCCTCGTTAAGCAGGTTCTCCAGGTCTGCACCTGTAAAGCCCTGAGTATTCTTGGCGATGTCCTCCAGGTCCACATCGGAACCAAGCCTCTTGTTCCTGGCGTGAACCATCAGAATCTCCTCGCGGCCCTTGACGTCTGGATATCCAACCACAACCTGTCTGTCAAAACGGCCAGGTCTCAGCAATGCAGGGTCCAGAATGTCGGGGCGGTTGGTGGCTGCCATTACGATAACACCCTCGTTGGCCTCAAAACCGTCCATCTCAACCAGCATCTGGTTAAGGGTCTGCTCTCTCTCGTCGTGTCCACCGCCAAGTCCGGCACCTCTGTGTCTACCAATGGCGTCAATCTCGTCGATGAAAATGATGCTGGGAGCAGACTTTTTGGCCTGGTTGAACAAGTCTCTGACTCGGGAAGCACCCACACCTACGAACATCTCCATAAAGTCGGATCCGCTAATTGTAAAGAAGGGTACGTCTGCCTCTCCGGCAACTGCCTTAGCCAGCAATGTCTTACCTGTACCGGGAGGGCCTACCAACAGGAATCCCTTAGGTATGCGAGCACCAATTTCTACGTATTTTTCGGGGCTCTTCAGGAACTCAACAGCCTCCTGCAGCTCCTCCTTTTCCTCCTTGGCACCTGCCACACTGGCGAATGTGACCTTTTTCTTCATGTCCTTAGCCAATTTGGCTGTGCTACGTCCAAAGTCCATGGCACCTCTGGCACCGGAACCTGCGCTCTGACGCATAAAGTGCATCATAAGCAGAATGAGTCCCACTCCAAAAACTGCAGGGACTACATATGAAACCCAAGCTGGGATGATAGTAAGCTCCTTAGCCTTGTAATAGCTAATATGTCCATCGTCCTTGAGCTGCTGCAGCTTCTGGGCTGCTGTGGTGATGTCAGCTGGCACGCTGGCTGTCATATACTTGATGCCGTCCTTTGGCACCAGGAGTTCTGCCTTAATGGTGGCTGTCTCGCTGTCCAACTCAACGCCTACAATCTCTCCCTTGAGTGCAGCATCCAAAATCTCTGAATACATAGCATCTACGGATTCAGATGGACCGGGCATAATCAGGAAAACCACCAGGGCAACCATAAGAATAATCATAAGGTAAATACTAAGGCCGCCAACCTTCTTTTTGTTCTTCAATCTAATAATCCTCCAAAACTATTCGTAAATCTCAGGCTTAAGAACGCACAACTCCGGCACGTTCCTGTATCTCTCTGCGTAGTCCAGGCCATAACCTACTACAAACTCATCCGGCACCTCTGCACCAACGTAGTCGCAATGCATCTCCACTCTGCGACCTGCAGGCTTATCAAAGGCGGATACAATCTTAAGAGATGCGGGATTGCGCAACTTAAGAACCTCCTTGAGCTTGCTCATTGTGAGGCCTGAATCAATAATATCCTCAACCAGCAAAACGTGCTTGTTCTCCATCTTGGCTGTGACATCCTTGAGTATCTTGACCTCTCCTGATGTGGCACTCATATTGCCATAGCTGGAAACCACCATAAAATCCATGGCCAGAGGAAGATCGATATACTTAACCAAATCCATCATAAAGACAGACGCTCCTTTAAGAATACCTACTACTAGCAAATCCTTACCCTCATAGTCACGGGTAATCTGCTCTCCCAGGCCTCTAACCATCTCGGCTATTGCCTCACGGGTCATAAGGACCTCGCTGATATCATTCTTCCAGTACATGACTCCTCCTAAGAAACACGCTGATTTTTGATTTTATCATGGTGCAATGCACTAATCAATTCGCAGAATTAAAACTTTTTGTGTATTGTCTCCAGGTTCCAACCCTCCGAAAACTCTATACTGTGGCAATGCCAAAACTCTGTTGCCACATGCTACTAACCACAAATTATCCCGGTCGTCCAGAGGCACCTTGTTGTCGATCATCCAATCCTTAAGTCGTTTTGACCCAACCTTGTCCAGATGGACTCGATCTCCGGTAGCTCTGTGTCTGATCTGAGGTTCTCCCAGGTTCAAGACCTTGTCTGCGTCAAAACACATAACTGTCAGGCTCTCCCCACTACCGGGGGCCTTATTCATCTGCCTGTACTTTGCCTTATCCTCAGGGACATATGGAACAATCTGCCATGAAATTGTGGGTGTATGGAGAGGTTTCTCCTGTTGACCGCAATGGCCAATTGACAGTTTACCGTAGGATACGACTGCCTCGATGCCCTGTGGCAGGTGAACCCTCTTGCCAGTACGATTACAAATCTCCTGAACAGCCTGAACATGGCTATGGGTCACATCCACCAAGTCTCCCTTGGCCTGCAGGATAGCCCTGCGGATCACCCTCTTGACCAGAGCGGGCTCTTGTCCCGACAACACTGCCATGTCCAAAATTACGTGGTTGCCACAATCCTCCAAAAGTGCTTGGCCATATAATGTCTCCGCCAGCCTGTCCAGACAATCCGAATCCTCAGCTGCCAGGTCTGCCAGAGAGTTAAGCCTGTCGGTCAGATCGACACCGTAATTATCCTCCACGTATTTAAACAGATCATTACGGAGAGCGTTGCGCCTGTAACTATTGTCGTTATTGGTCGTATCGGTGACATAGGGGATGCCGTTGGCCTCCACATACTCCATAATCTGCTGTCTTGTTATGTTTAGCATGGGGCGAATAACCGCTCCTGACAGAAAATCCATGCCCCTCAGCCCTCTGACGCCGGAACCGCGCAAAATGTTCATCATTACCGTCTCAGCCCTGTCATTTGCGTGATGGGCACAGGCAATAAATCTATATCCCCTGAGAGCTGCCTCTGCCTCCAACTCCTGGTATCTGGCAATCCTGCCAGCCTCCTCCAGAGACCTGCCCTGGGACTCCGCCTCAGCAGGAATATCCCTCCAAACGGCCTTGAACGCCACTCCTCGTTGTCTACAATACTGCTCCACATGGCGCTGATCTCTGAGAGCCTCATCTCCACGGATGTTGTGATTAACATGCAATACGCTGAGTTTGTCTGCACCCTCAATGGCAATCAGCATCTCCAGCAACAGCATAGAATCCGCTCCGCCCGAAACGCCGACCACCATACCGCTACCATCGTAGCCGCATGGCCCATATAGATTGTCTCTGATTTGTTTGAGGATAATCATTGCTGATATTCCAATTCGTCGAATCTGGTATATTTACCTGTCCATGCCAGCTTAATTGATCCTAAGGAGCCGCTCCTGTGCTTGGCCAATACGATTTCTACAGGATATGTATCCGGAATGGCCTCGTCTGCCACGTTGGCGCCCTTTTTCTTAGTCTCGTTGGCAATGAACATAACAATATCTGCATCCTGCTCGATGGAGCCTGATTCTCTCAAGTCGGACAATGCAGGTCTCTCTCTGTCCTCTGCGGCACGGTTTAGCTGTGACAGTAACAGAACGGGCACTGCCATATCCTTGGCCAATATCTTAAGTGATCTGGTGATCTCGCCAATTGCCTGAGATCTGTTGTCACTCTTGGATGTGGTCTGCATGAGCTGCAAATAGTCGATGACAATCATGCCCAAACCCCCTGTCTGCATCTTGAGCTTTTGGCACTTGGCCCTGATGTCGGACACGGTTACATTGGCAGTATCATCCATATAAAGGGGTGCCTTAGAAATACGGGTCATGGTGGAAGCGTAGCTGTCCCAGTCCTCGTCGGAGAAGTCGCCAGTCTTAAACTTCTTAGAATCAATCATAGCCTCGCAGCTGACGATTCTGTTAACCAACTCCTCCTTAGACATTTCTAAGCTAAAGATGGCCACTGGCATGTTGGCCTTAAGTGCCGCATGAGTTGCAAAGTTAAGTGCCAACGCGGACTTTCCTACACCTGGTCTGGCTGCAAGGAGAACCAGGTTGCCCTTTTGGAATCCTGAAGTCATATTGTCCAGGCTGCGGAATCCTGTGGGCACTCCGGACAACTTGCCCTTGGTCTTGTACCTCTCCTCCAGAATTTGCAGCGAACGGATAGTTGCCTTCTCGATATGCTCCAAGTCCTTGCCGCCATCTGCTGCATCCATATCAAAGAGCATTTGTCTGGCCTGCTCCTTAACCATTGCGGGATCATCCTGTCTGGAATAGGCCTGCTTAGTAATTGTGCTGGCAATCATTATGAGTTTGCGCAGATCAGAGTGTCCCTTGACAATTCTGACATAGTGCATGACGTTCTCGGCGGTGGGAACCTCCGTGGCCAAATCTGCCAGATAGGGTGTACCTCCTACCTTGTCCAGAGTTCCGTCCTGCTCCATCCTGCCTGCGACAGTGATGATATCTACTGGATTGCCCCCATTGTACTGGTCAGTAATCGCCCTGAAGATATCTCTGTGCGTCTGCATGAAAAAGTCATCCTCTCGCAAATCCACGATAACCTCTGGAATGCAGGTGGAGGAAATCAGCATTGCGCCTAGCACAGATCGCTCTGCCTCAGGACTATGAGGCAATGCCATGGCTGCTGCGCCTGTCACGTTGTAATTGTTGTCGCCTGACTGCCTGGAATTGTTCATCTTAAACCTCTACGGTGATATTAATGGTAATCTTTGCAGAAATCTGAGGATACAACTTGATAAAGGCGGTGTACTTGCCTGCACCCTTAATAGCCTCCTCAAGCTCAATCTTCTTCTTGTCAATCTCAAGGCCATGCTGTGTGCGAAGGGCCTCAGAAATCTCCTTGTTAGTTACTGATCCAAAAAGCTTGCCGTTGGCGCCACCCTTGACTGTGAATGACAGTGAAATGGCAGACAGGGCCTTTTGCTGCTCCAACGCGGCCGCCCTCTCTCTGGCTATACGTGCTCTCTCTGCATCTGTCTTGGCATTCATCTCGTTTACATTGGCCTTTGTTGCCTCTACTGCCAATCCCTTGGGGAGCAAAAAGTTCCTTGCGTATCCGTCACTGGCCTTGACCAGCTGATTCTTTTTTCCTAAACCCTTAACGTCCTGTGTCAAAATTACTTCCATTTTTACCTCCGCTATCGCGATGTTATTCTGCTAATACTCTATAGTTGATAGACTTAATCAGTCTGTCGTATGCCTCGTCAACGGTGACGCCCTTGAGCTGTGCTCCTGCCATGGTCTGATGGCCACCGCCGCCCAGATCCTCCATAATCATCTGAACATTAACTCTGCCCGATGATCTGGCCGAAATTATCACCTGTTCTCCCGATGTTGCCATTACAAATGAGGCCTCATTGCCAGCCAGCTGCAGCAATGTATCTGCAACCTGGGCCGCCACCTCACTACTGCTGTCTGTCCCCTCTGGGACTGTGGCCACAATACACCTGTCGCCAACCTCACGGGCCCCTGCAACAATGGATGCGATAAGATTGTACCTGTCCTTGGTCTTGGCCGTGAACCTGTGAGCTACATCCAGGTTGGCTCCACTCCTCTTAAGGAATGCCGCAGCCTCAAAGGTTCTGACGCCGGTCTTGAAGGTAAAGTCCTTGGTGTCCACAATCATACCCATATACATGGCCGTTGCCTCCTGAGCAGTAATCCTGCCCTTTTCCTCCTGATACTGCAGTATCTCTGCCACCATCTCGCTGGCGGACGATGCTGCAAGCTCCTGGAACAATGGCCTGGCAAAATCAATATACTTAGAGCCTCTCCTGTGGTGATCGATAACCGCAACCTTGCCAACTATCTCCAAAAGCTCCTCAGCCTCCAGCATGCTGCTCTTGTTGGCGTCTACTACTACCAGGCAACAATCCGAATCTGCCATGGCCTCTGCATCTGCGGCGGAGACAAACACTCCTGTGTACTCCGAAGACCTGCGGATGGTATCCAGATATGGTCTGAGGCTACTATTGACATCGTCCATAATAATGTAGGCCTGTACATTGAGGATAATGCACATGCGGTATACTCCCAGAGCCGCTCCCAGACAGTCAAAGTCTGCATTCTTATGTCCGATGATATATGCCCTCTTGGAGCTCTCTATGGTAGCCCTGAGTGCGTTGGAGTTGATGCGGGCCTTAACCCTGGACTCTCTCTCAATCTCTCTGACATGGCCTCCGTAAAAACTCTTCTCCCCTGCGATGGAAAGAACAACCTGTTCGCCGCCTCTACCTAAGGCTATATCGATACACCTCTGGGCCTCTGCAAAATTGTCGGGAGCCTTGCCGCACTCTGTGGCCAGACCAACGCTGACGGTGACGGTCATGGATCCTGTGGGTGCGATGTCCTTAATAGCGGAGAGCAGCAGCTTAAACCCATCTGCCATATAGTGGGCCAACATGCCTCGCTCAAACATAATAATATACTTATCCCTATCGTACCTGCGAACATATCCGGATGCATCCTTGGACCAGGCGGTAAGGCACTTCTCCACCTCAGCTCTCATGATGTGAACGTACTCGTCACTCATGGCTGCCACGATATCGTCGTAGTTATCTATTATGATAATGCCGCAACATGGCCTCTCATAATCATATTTTTGCATAAGGGCCTGATGGTCTGTCACGTCTATAAACATAACTATATTCTCAGGGTTCTGCCCCTTGCGCACCGCAAAATCACTGCCCAGGCACTGGTATGTCTTGCCCCCAAACTCGGCCTCTACCTGCCAGCCTAAGCTATCGGGATCTGCCTGCTGCTTAAGACTCCTGACAAAGACATCCACATCCTTGTCCACCTTGGACACGACAACATTGAACTCCTTGGAAAAATAGTTGTTGAACCAGAGGATAGACCCCTCCTCGTCCAATATGGCAATGGGCAGCTGCATGTTCAGCAGGTTGCCGCGAGCCTTTTCGTTAAGGCGGTTGACCATGTGGTTGAGCCTGTCGGACACGCGTCGCGTCATCATCTCGGTGATAGTCAGAAGGGCTATGTTGAGTAATATCCACAAAATAATGAAAACTGTGCCCAACACAAACTTGCCCAGAATGAAAAAGAAGGCAATAGCAATGACCGCCAGCAAATTAAATGCCAGCCCTCGTGAATAAACTATGGCAAAAAAATTCTTGCGAAGTTCTGTCCTGCTATTCATACCTGCCTCCAAATCCATATACTAACCCAGTTTTGTGTATTGTAACACAATAACGGGCTTTGCTAAAGTACAACTTGACTCAGTGCATAAAAAAGCACATCCTGGCTGGATTTTTGCAACCGGAGAATGCACATTTCCAAATTATATTTGGCTGACTCTCGCATAATCCCCCTTGTCTTAACGCTCCGTTCGCCGTAAAATTAAACAGTTGTATATTTATATTTAGACACTAATAGCACCATGAAGATTTTACGTTACATCAAACCATACCGACTTACCGTCTATTTGGCACTATCTATCAAGTTCACCGCCAGTGCCGCGGAGCTGTTACTACCCTACATCTTGTCATACATAATTGACGATCTGGTCCCACTTAAGAATTCGTCGCTGATATTCACATACGGTGGCATCATGCTGGTGTGTTCACTGATTGCTGTTTTTGGCAATATAATCGCCAATCGCCTTTCCGCAATTGCATCCGGCAAGATGACCCATGACCTGAGATATGACTTGTTTGACAAGGTGGGACACCTCAATTGCAATCAGGTGGATCAGTTCACCCTGCCCTCTCTGATTTCCAGGCTTTCCAGCGACACGTACAACGTAAACTCCACAGTTGCCCGTATGATGAGAATGGGCGTCAGGGCACCTATTCTGCTAATCGGCGGCATCGTCATCACAATGCTGCTTGACGTTAAACTGGCCCTGGTTCTGCTGGCCATGATTCCCCTTATCGGCCTTGTGGTATTTGTAATTACCCGACGGACAATCCCATCGTTCCTCTCCGTACAAAACGGAGTGGACAATATGGTGCGCAGAGCACGCGAGAATATTACCGGCATCCGCGTTATTAAGGCCCTGTCCAAGACGGAGTACGAGCGCCAGCGCTTCCACCACACCACCAAGGACCTGTCAACCAGAGAATTCAACACAGACAAATTAAACTCCGTTACCAGTCCGCTGACCACACTGATCCTGAACATCGGTCTGGTACTGGTTATTGTTGTAGGAGCCATGACACAGACTCCTGCAGGCATTATTTTGGCCTTCCTTTCCTACTTCACCATGATTCTCAATGCCGTAATTGGCGTTACCAGAATATTCACCATCCTCTCTAAGGGCTTGGCCTCTGCAGAGAGAGTATGTCAGGTTCTGGAGACAGACACAGATCTGCCCGTTGTGTCACCAGAGGAGACTGAGCCGGGGGACACCGATGCAGCCATACAGTTCAGGCACGTGCACTTTTCTTACAACAAAGTGGCAGACGACCTGTCCGACATAGATTTTACGCTGTATCCCAGGCAGACTCTGGGCATCATCGGCACCACAGGATCGGGCAAAACCACGTTGATTAACCTGCTCATGAGGATGTATGAGGCGGATTCAGGAGCCATATATGTTGGTGGCAGGGATATTCGCACATACCACCCCAAGGACCTGCGCAGGATGTTTGGAGTTGCTTTTCAGAATGACTTCCTGATGGCAGACACTATTTATGAGAACGTGAGCTATGGACGCGATTTGTCTGAGGAGCAGGTGCTACAGGCCCTGGAGCACTCTCAGGCAAAGGAGTTCGTGGATAAGCTGGACGAGGGCATCCAGTATAAGGTGGCCCAAAAGGCAGGCAACCTGTCTGGTGGCCAAAAGCAGAGACTCATACTGGCACGAGCATTGGCAGGTAACCCCCAGTACCTGATTTTGGACGACTCCTCCTCTGCCCTGGATTATAAGACCGACACGTTGCTGAGGCAGGCCATCAGGGAGAACTTCCCGGACACCACCACGGTCATAATATCTCAGCGAATCAGCACCATACAGGATGCAGACCTTATTTTGGTAATGGATGGCGGCAAGGTTATTGGTGCTGGCACTCACGACCAGTTGGTTGCTACATGCCCCGAATATGCAGCAATTTGCGAAATACAGGGAGGTTCACTATGAGACACCCCAGAATCAGCCCCAACGAGATAACATATGGCAATGCCAAGCGCATGAGCCTGGGGCAGCTTTTGTCGCGCATTTCAAAATATCTGGCCCCCCATTACCTTAAGTTGGGCAGCGTCTTCCTGATAACCATAATCAGCACTCTGCTCTCCCTGGTTGGACCCAAGATCTGTGGTCAGGCCATAGACGCCATCACCGCAGATGGTTCAGGTATGAGCCAAGTACTGGGATATGCTGTAGTACTGCTTATTGTATATGCTCTGTCTGGCGTTATGGCATATGTGGGCACCATCCTGATGTGCAGCATCACCAGAGCAATTGTCAGAAATATGAGGGATGACACCTTTGACCACCTGACCACATTGCCTGTTTCATTTTTTGATAGCAGGCAGGCCGGCGACCTGCTGTCCGTTCTGTCCTATGACGTGGACACATTGGCAGAATGCCTGGCAAATGACCTGATCACCTGCCTCAAGAGTGCCATTATGGTGGTGGGTTCATTGGCTATGATGCTGACAATCGCTCCACCTCTGGTTATCGTATTTGCTGTCACCGTTCCATTGTCGGCCCTCCTGACCAGATTTATCACCAAGAGATCCCGTCCCCTCTTCCGCAGACGCTCCGCCAAACTGGGCGAGCTCAATGGTTACGTAGAGGAGATGATTTCCGGGCAGAAAACCACTAAGGCCTACTCCGTCGAGGATAAGGTGTCTGAGAAATTCCAGGTGCTGAACAAGGAGGCTGTGATCGCATATACCGATGCAGAGAGTGTGGGCACTATCACTGGTCCTTCGGTCAATTTTGTCAACAACTTGTCTCTGACCCTTATCAGCGTGCTGGGTGCCCTTATGTACATGTGGGGTTATCGTGGCATAACAGCCGGAGACATTTCATCCTTTGTCCTGTACTCAAGAAAGTTCTCAGGCCCTATTAACGAGGTGGCTAACATAATTGGCGACCTGCAGTCCGCCATGGCCGCCGCAGACAGAGTTTTCAGATTGTTGGATGAGCCCTCCGAGGCAGCAGATCCTGCAGATGCAGTTGTGCTGGAGGATGTAAAGGGAACGGTGGATATCTCCCACCTGAAGTTTGGATATACCCCTGACAGACAGATTATTTCCGACATGAACATTCATGCCGACCAGGGACAGGTCATCGCCATTGTTGGACACACAGGAGCTGGCAAAACCACCATAATTAACCTGCTGATGAGATTTTATGACCAATACAAGGGCAAGATTTGCATAGATGGCCAGGACATCTCATTGGCCACCCGCGACAGCCTGCGAAAATCCTTTTCTATGGTTCTGCAGGACACCTGGCTGTTTACGGGCACCATATACGAAAACGTGGCCTACGGGCGCGAGGGTGTCTCCAGAGAGGACGTGGAGCGAGTCTGCAAGGAGGCAATGATTCATTCCTTTATCACTCACCTCCCCCAGGGATATGACACCATGTTGGAGGACGGCGCCATCAACATTTCCAAGGGTCAGAGGCAGTTGCTGACCATTGCCAGAGCCATGCTTTCGGATGCACCTATCCTGATTCTGGACGAGGCCACCAGCAACGTAGACACACGAACAGAAATGCGTATTCAGCAGGCCATAACCAAACTTATGGCTGGCAAAACTTGCTTTGTCATAGCACACCGCCTATCCACCATCCGCAATGCAGACTGTATCCTGGTTATGCAAAACGGCGATTTGGTAGAGCAGGGCACCCATCAGGAGCTCATGGCCATCCCCGGTGGCATATATGCAGAACTGTGCAGCATGGACTTTAAGCGCGGTGGGGATTAGGCAAATCGCTTGTAAAATTTATCGACGAATTCGCTATGGAGACCCTTTTCTGACAGGGTCTCTTCCATTCTCATGACGTGGCCCTTTTCTACGCAGCCCCTCTTGCTGTTATAGTAGGAGTTGGCTGTCCTCCAGAACTTTTGGGGGAACTCCAGTATGGCAGCCGTAACTCTCAGATCATCCGGGCTCAGAGGCCAAATGTTGCTGTACTCTGTCAGCAAATCCTGGCATTGATCTATGTCCCAGTCGCACTTGCGCATTTTGCGCCTGATAAAGTTGGCCAGATCGTATTGGACGATATCTACGCCCATGTTCTCCATGTTCATTACTATGCCTGTGCCGTTTTCGGAGATTCGCACGTTGTAATGGGTAAAGTCGTTGTGGCTAACCTGGCCCTCCTTTTCTGCTCGGGCGCACAGGCTGTTGTATGCAGAATCCTCCAGAACCTTGAGGGCATGGCTGCCCTGCTTGATATAAAAGTCAACATTCTCCAGGTATTTTGAATCAAACTTATCTCTGCCCTTTTCGGCCAGTTTTTTCATCTTGCTAAGGCCGGCCAGCCTCTTTCTGTATGTGTCGGGCAGCTTGTACAGGTCTCGCCTGAATGTATTCGGATCCGCCGGGACGAAACCTCTGGATGCATTATGGAATTGTGCCAAAGCCTTGGCCGCGATCTTCACGTCCTGGTTATTGTCAAAATCGCAGTCTCTGCCACGGACAGCCTCGGTCAGCACGAATCGATTGTCGTCCACCTCGCACAACAAATCTCCCTCTGCAGTTGGCAGATACCTCTCCTCTCCATGGAACCCTCTGCTATACATATATTCCTTGCATTCTGAGATGCCACGAATCCTGTTTTCTTCCAGGTTAACATGCTTGAGAATGTACCTTCTTGGGCCCTTGGTCAGCATAAATCCATCCCTGTAGGGCTCGGCGCTGTCAAAAGCAATGTCGTATTTGGGTATAATTTCATCAATGTACCATCTCATGTTTCCTGCTCCTCGTCTCTTAAGTAGGTAATGTATATGCTGAAACGCACGAAACTATTATTGGCACAAAGGGTGCAATGTTATTCAATTGTAGAAAAAGAAAAAAGCGAGCATGCGCTCGCCCAGGCCAGACTCTACTATGTAAGT
Source organism: Clostridia bacterium (assembly GCA_045588325.1). GTDB lineage: Bacteria > Bacillota > Clostridia > RGIG7378 > RGIG7378 > RGIG7378. The sequence goes on along the minus strand of JAZNEA010000101.1, from coordinate 20,389 downwards.
TTGGCCTTGTAATCCTCAAGCACCACATTGAAACCTTTAAGGGGTTTGAGAAGTTGTTTCAGCTCCTGCATTTCTTACAAAAGTGATGGTATCGTATTGGCCATTAAAAAGCTTATCCGACTCTTTATCAATAGCAATCTCTCCTTTGGGATAAATATAGTCTTTGTCACCCTCAGAAGCATTGATAACGAACCATGCGTCTGGCGATACACAGACCCACGTTGCTTTACCATAATCATATGGCCTCTTCCCCGCGTAAAAGTCAGTAGCAATAACGCACCCGCCACACGTTATTAGCATTAATAGGATGCAACTTATTGCTATAGTTTTTTCAATTTACCACCATCCTTTCTTGCCATATACACCTATAAAGTACATTGGAGTATTACCTTTTGACTTTATTTTATCAATAAATCTCTATATAGACATCTCTTTACGGATTGCTGGCGTAGAGCACCGTCTCAATCCACGTGTCCCTTTAACAAAAAATCCCCCATGCCTTGCACATGAGGGATTAAAACTCAATATTTTACTACTTAGCTCAACAGCTTCTCCACGATTGCCTTGGCTGCGACCTTGCCCGCTCCCATGGCAGAAATAACAGTGGCAGCACCTGTTACAGCATCGCCTCCTGCATAAACGCCATCTCTGGACGTTGCGCCGGTGCCCTCCTCTACGATAATGCCTCCGCGCTTGTTCACGTCAAGGCCTACTGTAGTGGACTTAATGAGAGGATTGGGAGATGTACCGATTGACATGATAACTGTATCTACATCCAGTACAAACTCGCTGCCGGGGACCTCAACAGGTCTGCGACGGCCTCTCTCGTCGGGCTCACCCAGCTCCATGCGGATGCATCTCATACCAACTACGGTGCCGTTCTTGGGGTCTCGCTTGTCCTCAGTGTTGTTGTAACCCAAAATCTCTACAGGATTATTGAGTAGCATAAACTGGATGCCCTCCTCCATGGCGTGCTCAACCTCTTCGCGACGAGCAGGCAGCTCCTCCATGGAACGACGATATACGATGTAGACATTATCTGCGCCCAGACGAAGAGCAGTCCTGGCAGCATCCATTGCCACGTTGCCGCCTCCAACAACTGCCACATTGCCCCCCTTCATGATAGGTGTTACAGGGTTATCCTTGTATGCCTTCATGAGGTTAGATCTGGTAAGGAACTCGTTGGCAGAATATACGCCCTTAAGGGACTCGCCGGGAATGCCCATAAAGTTGGGGAGACCTGCTCCGGAACCAATGAACACAGCCTCAAATCCCATCTGGAACAGGTCGTCCACTGTGAGAGTCTTGCCGATAATCATATTTGTCTCAACCTTAACGCCCATTGCCTTAAGGTTATCCACCTCTTTTTGTACGATGGCCTTGGGCAGACGGAACTCAGGAATGCCGTATACCAAAACGCCACCTGCCATATGCAGGGCCTCGAATACTGTAACATCAAAACCTGCCTTAGCCAGATCTCCTGCGCAGGTGAGGCCAGATGGGCCAGAACCTACAATTGCTACCTTGTGTCCGTTGGCGGGCTCTGTCTTAGGGGCCTCGTCGCTGTGCATATTGTGCCAATCAGCAACAAATCTCTCCAGTCTGCCAATGCCCACAGGCTCGCCCTTGATGCCGCGAACACATTTGCTCTCGCACTGGGTCTCCTGGGGACAAACTCTACCACACACTGCTGGCAGTGAGGATGACTTGTTAATCACCTGATATGCACCCTCAAAATCTCCCTCTTTGATCCTGGTGATGAACTCGGGGATATGTACGTTAACAGGACAACCTGCAACACAGGGCATATTCTTACAATTGAGGCAACGCAGGGCCTCGTTAAGTGCCATTTCCTCTGTATATCCTGTGGTAACCTCCTGGAAATTGTGGGCTCTCACCTCAGGATTCTGCTCTGGCATGGGAGTCTTGTTTAAGCTCATGTTTGCCATGTTATTTTGCCTCCTTCTTAAAGAGGTTGCATGCCTCCTCGTAGGCATGTCTCTCAAAATCTCTGTACATTGTGCCTCTGGACATGGCCTCGTCAAAGTCCACCTGGTAACCGTTAAAGTCCGGGCCGTCTACGCAGGCAAACTTTGTAACCTTCTGTCCATCTACGTTAAGTGTCAATCTGCAGCCACCGCACATGCCTGTGCCATCGATCATAATGGGGTTCATAGAAACTGTGCAGGGAATGCCTGTAGGCTTAGCCGTCAGAACTACAAATTTCATCATAATCAGGGGACCGATGGTGATAATCTGGTCAAACTTCCTGCCCTGGTCGAACATCTCCTGCAGTGGGATGCAAACATTGCCCTGTCTGCCGTAGCTGCCATCGTCTGTCATAACGTGGAGCTCTGTGGACGCTGCCTTAAACTCGTCCTCCAAAATGAGCAAGTCCTTAGACCTGAAGCCGATAATAGATGTTACGTTAACTCCCATGTCGTGGAGCTTCTGTGCAATGGGCAGGGCAATGGCGCAACCTACGCCTCCGCCTACGATGCAGACATCCTTAAGGCCCTCCAGCTCTGTGGCAACACCTAACGGGCCTGCAAAATCCTGCAGACTGTCTCCAACTTCCTTGTGATTAAGTTTCTCCGTTGTGGCACCAACAATCTGAAAGATAATGCGCACTGTGCCTGCAACTCTATCATATCCAGCAATGGTAAGGGGGATCCTCTCTCCCTCCTCATCGACTCTCAAAATAATGAACTGGCCAGGCTCTGCCTTGGCTGCCACGTATGGTGCATGAATGTCCATCATGGTAACTGTTGGGTTAAGACTAACCTTGTTAACAATATCGTACATATTGTCCATCTCCTGTGTGAAAACTATTTGTCCAGTTTACGGCTAAACTTAAAAAGTGTAAAGCATGATTCTTATCAAAATTTTGCACAAAATATGCTTTTTACCTATAGGTTTTTACGAAAATACCATGCACTAAAAAGACGGTACCCTTAAGTACCGTCCTTAGATCAAATTATGCATTTGGTTTCGTGGGTGTCTCACCATTGGGACCTACCCATCCTACTGGTACTCTGTACACCTCTTCTACATCCTGATAGGTGCTCCAGTAAAGCATGTAATCCTCCTCGGCAACGCCGTTGACAATCTTGTACCTGTGTGTGATGGTTGTGTATCCTGTATAGCCAGCGGACTTGAGGACAGGCTCAGCATCGGAGGCCAATGTGGCATCCTCAACATACTTGAATCCAAAGGGAGTCTCGGATGTGTCAACGCCTACATACATATATGTGACGCCCTCATTGGAACCATCATCTGTGCCCATAATCTCTACAGTCATCTTAGACTTGTTACCTGCAGAATCCACCTTATCAATCTTAATCATAATCTTAACGGGTGTATCTGTATCATTGCGGATGATAAGGTCTGTCTGTGTAGCATAGTCTACTGTGGCATCCAGCCCTCTGTCCTGATAGGATACTGTCATCATATGGCAGAATCTGCGGATGGCGAACATGGCATCGTCCTCAGGAGCCTGCAGGTCCTTGTTCATAGATGTAATCTTGCCGCAGTTCATAAATGCGTTGAAAATAACTGTACTTACCTGGCAAATACCACCGCCGTATGCCTCTACAACCTCGCCCTGCTCATATGCATTGGCAATCTGGAAACCTCTCTCAGGAGTCCTCTCTCCAACTACGCCGTTGTAGGAGAACATCTCTCCGGGCATCAAGGTATACTCGTGACAGAAGCTGGCTGCCAACTTAATGTTAGAAGCTCTGGCCGCAGCGTACTTGTCGCTGGCATAAACTGTCTCTGCAGAACCCAAGACATCTCTGAACAGCGCGTCCATCAAATCCTGCTGAGAGGGGCTGGGGGTAATAGTCTGTATATTGAATGTGTATGCCTCCACAGCTCCTGTGCGGACAGCATTGGCACCGATCTGAATCTCGGCATAAGGGATCATACGTCCCTCCTTAGACTCAGTGGCCTGAATCATACCATTGTCATCCCTATAGTACTCGGAATTGACCTCTGCCACATAAACTGCATTGTAAATGCCGGAATACGATACGGTCTCATAGTCCAGTCTCTTGAACTCAACATCTATAGAACCGCTCATAGAATGAGCTGCCATATCAGCCAGATCCTGCTCCAACTTATCCACATCTGCCTCACGACCATAGGTGCCGGCTGTAATCACAGCAGTAACGCTATTGGCATCAAAGCTGAATGTCTCCGCAATGGGAGCCTTATACGTCGCCTGGTAAATGGTCTGGGAAATAGTGTCAAAGCTGCTGTCGTCGAAGGTAAGCTTAAGTGTATACTCTGTATCCTCTGCTCCTGCCAGAGCATTGTCAACAGTCTCCTCGATATTATAGACCAACTTAAGGTCGCTGAGGTTAACCCTCATAGACTGGTCATCGTACATGATGAAAATGGTGCCGGCAGATTCGTTCTCAAAGGAAAACTTGTCCTTGAGGATGCTAATAGCGTCATTGCGAGACAAGCCGGAAACCTCTATGCCCTGAATGAATACATTGTCAGGGATCTTCGCCTTAGGGAAAACCAGTAAAACGACAGCCAAAATAGCAAAGGCCAAGAACAAAACAGCAACAGCAATCTTGGTGCTGCTGTCTCTCTTGCCGCGCTTATTAGTTCTATGTTTACTCTTAGAATTATATGCCATATATCCTAACCCTGTAATCAAAATGTCACATCGTAATTATATATCATTTTTCTCAGCATTTAAAGTCAAAAAACGCCCTTTTTTGTGTCAGAAATTGTAAACATCCCTTCCATGTATATTAACAAAATCTTCTGTCAATAATCCCTTTGCTACAAAGGAGGTTTTATATGACAGAGGAAATGCGTGCCATTAAACACAGTTGGGAATGTGCCAACAACAGGCTCAAATACCTCACTGACGAAAAGGAGATTGACAGCTGTATCTACCTGATAAAATCCCTGGAGATGCAGTACTCCATTTTGCTGAAGGACCAGTGTTCAGACTCTATCGCATAGTGATAGTGTGAATCTTCTTGCGATTTTTCTTAAGCTGGCTCAGCTCGTTGCTGCTATACCCGCCAATATCCCATCTGGCTATGGCTGGGTTTTCCTGGCAAATGGCCTTGTAAATGTGCATCAATTCACAGGCCGGTACAGGCAGTAGTCTGACTAGATTTTCAAATATCTCCTCGGGGGGGAAACCCTGCTTGTTACCAAACAATAAGGCGCTATAGATGTAGTAATTCAACATCTGCATAGTCACTTCGTCCTTGTTGTCTATTCGTGACAGCAACTCTATGGATATGCGATCCAATGCCTCATTATACTCCATGTATTCTCTGTCTCCCGCGGCCTCTATCTCTGCCTGGATGGGAGGTCTCATGGGATTGGGCTTTCTGTAGTTGCGAATCTCTCCCGGGTACTCCATTCTCTCATGGAACACATAAATCCCGGAATCTGACATGTATATATCTCCCACGGAATCTCTGTTGGCCCAGGTGGCATACTTTCTCACCACATACTGGAGGAACAAACTCTCGTCCTCATCCTTGTCAAAGGGATTGAATTCCTGTCCGAACACCTTGCAATACATATCATGCAATGCAAAAAGCGAAAGCACGCCATAGTTGTATATCAAGCCATTTAGCCTGCTGTCTATAACATTCATACGTGCAATCTGGTCAGAAAGTTCGTCGTCATACAAAATCCTCTTGAATATGAAAACATATTCCCTCGGAATGTACACTATCCTCTTGCCGTCCTCATCTGTTCCCGCAAATATGACTCCCAAAGCGAACAGATCCAGGTAGCTACTATCACACTCCTCTGTGCAGTAGTCGTAGCCGCCCTTTTCCATCAGTTCCCTGAGACAGTGATATTGATATCCATTGATCTTTTCTCTGAGGACAGTTTCTACGTGCTGGCCTGAGGAAAGATAATCCACCTTGTCTTTCTTGGTCATGCCCTTAGGTGTGCAGAACTGTTCCACCATGTTTTTGAGCTTGTCGTTGCTCCACTTTGAGAATATCCCCTCGATGGGTTTATTCCTGCAGTCCTTGTTTCTGGACATCATGTCGTAGAACTCCCGTGTCAGATAATCCGGGATGTAATTGCCCACCATGCTGTAATCGTACTCGTCATCCTGACCATATGCACTCATGGACATATACATGGACGGCTCTGCATGCCTTATCAACTCGTTAACATAAGCTATCATGGAAGCATTTTTGAGGGAGATTGGATCTGTACAAAACCTGTCCATCTCGTACCCCAGGCAGTAGAAATCTCTAAATGGCACCAGGCCCATACCCATTGTCATAGGAACAAAGGGCTCATCGGAACTCCTCTCAAAGGCCATAACCCTCTTAAATGCCAAAAGGAAAGCTCTCCCCTCTGTGACAATCTTGCCGCGCATCATGGCAGTGTTTTGGAAAATCTCCTCCATGGTGCTGGAATAGAGTGTCTCCTCCATATCTGTGGGACAGTCAATGGCTACGGTAACAATCCTTATAGCATCGACTCCGGAATTTTTGGAATTATTGCATGCCAGCAAAAACTGCTCCATTGAGCGAGACGCCACAAGCTCCTCAAAGGTTGTCCTGCCGTCTACGATAAACACGCAACCCATTGTTGCAGGAGAGGTTTCCTCCAGGGCGACCAGCACCATGCCCCTGCCTCTATTACAACCATATTCCCTGATGGGCGTCCTGTTATTCTCTGGTTTACTATAGCGACAGCGACTGTCTGCAATCCCTGGACAGTTGCAAACGTGATCCTCAAGTTCTGTATTTGTAACAATAAAACGCTGGCCACAAAGGGTGCATTTTAAAGAATCCGAGTACTCGTACATTTGATCAATCCTTGTAAAGTTTATAATATATTGTATAATCTTCTGCCTTAATGCGTTCGCTCTTAAGTGCCTGTTTGATAGATTCATTTTCCTGCTGCTCCAAGGTCGTCAGAGCATTGGCAGGGGTCAATAATCCATCTCTCAACTGATTGTAAATTTCTCCCACCGTAATGCCCTCCGTGGCGGAGCCCATAGGCTCTGGTAGGCGAATGCGATTCTCAAAATCAAAGTATGCTGCCAGGATTTCATCCACAGGAGGCTGATATTCCATGGAATTCCAGCTGGCGGGAATATTGCCTGTATCCTTGTACAGCTGACTCATATTGTCGTTCCTCATCAGATACATCATGAACTCGTATGCCTCTGCCTTGTTGACTGAGCTCTTGTTAATCTCAAGATATGTGACATCATAAAGGTCTGCGCTATGAGGCTGCACAAATGGCAGATACTCCAAAATCCGAGTTGTCTTAATATTAAAGCTACTGTTCTCCTGGTCCAGCTTGTCCCTCAGGGTATCGTAATCTGCAATAATTACCGCAATCTGACCCTTGGCGAATTTCTCCACCATTTCCTCGTAGGTTCCAACGCCGGACATACTCATCTTAGAACTGTCGGTGAGCTGTGTTACCAAGTCTGTCAGCAAACTGTACTTTCTGGTCAATGTGCTATAGTCGAAGGTATTTACGCCGTGGGCCTTGCCTATCTGCAATATTGTTGCCAGCCATTGGGACGGGTCGTTGGTCGGCAACGCAAATCCGAATACCGATCCTCGCTCGTCGTTACTGAGGGCATTAAACTTGGCATTCATGGCCAATAGTCCCTCTACCGTGCAGGGAATGTCCTGTGTGTCGACGCCTATCTCCTCAAACAAATCCACATTGTATGCAGTTGCATATGGATTGACCATATATGGCAATGCATATACTGCCTCCCCAACCATATTTACGTTGGGAACCATGAGCCCGCCGAACATAGCGGAATAATTGTAGCCCGCCTCCTTCATATCCTGAGACAGGTCGTATATATTGCCTATCTGGACCATATCCTGCATGGTATTGCCGTACACCAAATTGATGTCTGGCGCTGATCCCGTACTAGGTTTTGTCTTTTCGCGATATCTATACGTAATCGTGGCGGTGTAATCGTTAAAACGAGTTTTGAGCTCCACCTGAACCTTATCCTGTTGCCTGTTGTACTCATCTACAACGCGTTGCAAATACTGTTCCATGGCTGGGTCGTTGGTGCAGTCTGCCCAGAAGTACAGTTTCTTGGTGTCGTTGCTCACGTTGTTTATGACCCTGCTAATACATATCGCTGAAATTGCTATCAGAATGACAGCTGCAATCGCTGATAGGGCGATGATTCGCTTTTTGCTCCACTTGGTAGCCTTTGCCACTGCCTGTGGATCCCTGGCCTGGACATCGTCCACATACCTGCTCTCCCTGTCGTCATCGACTACAGTATAGGAGCCACGTCCTGCACTACTGCCTGGACGGCTGGGCCTCTGTATATGGCTGGCCCTGTGTCCAATATCGGCAGATAGACTAATCCTCTCTCTCGGTGTCTCCTCCTGAGGACGTGTGCTAACGGTCTTACGTTGTTTTTTGGGCCTGGTGCTCTGTGCCCCCTCTGCGGAGCGTTGTCTGGCATACTGTTCCCGCGTCACGTATGAGTTGGCAGGCCTTGTGGCTCCGGGCCCCTTGCGTCTCTCAATCCTGTCCATGCCATAGGGATCCTCTATCTCCTTGTACTTGCGGGAGAAATCCGGGCGCGTCACATTACGCTCCTGCCTGCCTGGCCTGGATGCGTTGTTGTTTCTGCTATTTTTCCCGGTAGTATTGCGATAATCCCTACTCAATGCCGTCTCCTAAACTAATTCTTAAGGCTGTTAAGAGGTGCAGGAATCCTGCCACCCCTGGCAATAAACTCCGATGAATCCAGGGTGCTGATCTTCATGACAGGTCCCGAACCCAGGAGTCCTCCAAACTCTAATGTGTCTCCCACCTGCATGCCCATGGCAGGAATAACTCTCACAGCTGTAGTCTTGCTGTTAATCATGCCTATTGCCATTTCGTCTGCTATCATGGCTGAAATGGTAGATGCAGGCGTATCTCCCGGCACTACAACCATGTCCAATCCAACGGAACACACTGCGGTCATAGCCTCCAGCCTCTCCAATGTCAGCACACCCTCTGCAGCTGCCAACAGCATCTGGTTGTCCTCGCTGACAGGGATAAATGCGCCGCTAAGGCCTCCTACTGAAGAGGATGCCATGGCTCCTCCCTTTTTGACTGCGTCGTTGAGGATCGCCAGGGCAGCGGTAGTTCCACAGGCTCCAGCCTTCTCAATGCCCATTTCCATAAGGATCTCGGCCACGCTGTCTCCCACTGCAGGAGTCGGTGCTAAGGACAAATCGACTATTCCAAAGGGAATTCCCAGCCTGGATGAAGCCTCCGAGGCAACAAGCTGTCCCATGCGTGTAATCTTGAACGCAGTCTTCTTAATCGTCTCAGATACTGTGTTAAAATCCTGTCCCTTGACCTTCTCCAAAGCTCTCTTTACGACGCCGGGACCACTGACTCCAACATTGATTACACACTCAGGCTCTCCAACTCCGTGGAATGCACCAGCCATAAATGGGTTGTCATTGGGGGCGTTGCAGAATACAACTAACTTTGCACATCCATTGCAGGCACACTTCTCCGACATCCTGGAAGTCTCGGTAATTATCTCTCCCATACGTCTCACTGCATCCATATTGATGCCTGCCTGTGTAGATCCAACGTTGACAGAGGCGCACACCCTCTCCGTAGAGGTAAGGGCCTCGGGGATGGAATTGATCAACTTGATAGCAGAATCAGAATAGCCCTTCTGAACCAATGCGGAAAAGCCTCCAATAAAGTTAACTCCCGTTGTGGCTGCGGCCCTATCCAGTGCCAGGGCAAAATCCACATAGCTATCCGTATCTGATGCTGCTGCGACCATGGCAATTGGCGTTACGGAGATACGCTTGTTAATAATAGGAATACCATACTCCCTCTCTATCTCCTCGCCTGTGCGAACCAACTTCTCTGCCCGCCTGGTGATCTTGTCATATATCTTGGCGCATGCCTTAGCAGGATCGCTGTCTGCGCAATCCAACAGGGTAATGCCCATTGTAATGGTGCGGATATCCAGCTTATCCTCCTGGATCATCCTGATTGTCTCTAATATTTCTCTGTTACCTATCATGTTGCTCTCCGCTTAGATCCTGTGCATAGAATCAAAGATCTCTTCCTTCTGTATACGAATCTCTACGCCAAGCCTATCTCCGCAGGCCTTAAGCCTATCCGAAACCTCTGTAAATGGAACTGTGCTGTTGCTCATGTCCACTAGCATAATCATGGTGAACAACTCGTCCATCAATGCCTGGGATATATTTAAAATGTTGATATTGTCGGCCGCCAGCTCAGCTGTTACTGCCGCAATAATGCCAACCTTGTCGCATCCGATAACTGTGATAACTGCTCTCATAAGATAACCCTCTCTTATACGCATATAGATTAAAAAATAATAACACAAAATGCGTGGCAAGAAAATGTTAAGTTTTCAAAAAAAGGCGCCTGCTAAGGCACCTGAAAAATGATATGGTGAATTTTTAATACGCTTTTACTTCTCCTCGGCGAAAGCACAAAAAGGCGCAATAATCACATATCTATTGCGCCTTTGTTATCTCATGTTTTACTTGGCCAACCCGCTCAGGTACTGAGTGGGATCTACAGTCTTGTCATCCCTTGATAGCTCAAAATGCAAGTGAGCAGCCTCGGCGTACTCAATGGGTGACGAATCCCCCACAGTACCGATAACATCTCCTCCTGCAACCAGCTGTCCAAGGTATACATTGTCAACAGATGACAGGTTGCCGTATGTGCTCTTCCATCCGTTGCCATGATCCAGGACGATGACATATCCCAGATTGGGATCCTTCTCTGCCTTTGCAACCACACCATCCGCCGCTGCCTTAACTGCCGTTCCGGCTGAACCCTCAATGTCCACTCCGCTATGGGTGTGCCAGTAGTCCATGGTAACGCTGTAGATCAGGTGATCCATGGCATATTCCTTGGTGACATGACCAAACACAGGAGTCTTAAAGGAAAGTGTAACCTTGTTATCTACTGCATCCACATCTGGCGTGACGTTGGTATTGTTATCGCCTGCCTCAGGAGAACTCTCAGGAGAGGGCGACTCCGTAGGTCTTTCGGTGGGTCTTGTAGTGGGTGTAGCTGTTGGTGTAGATGTTGCCTGAGGTCTGGGTGTCTCTGTGGATATTGCAGAGTTGTCCTCTGTCATAGGCGTATTGTTCCTATCCATCATAATCCAGATTGCAGAAACAATGAGGGCCAGCAACAGAGCACCACCCAACAACCAACGCCACATGCCGTGATCGTCTTTGTGGAATTTATCAGAACTCATATTCTATTTTCTCCTATCGCTTTTTTGATAGTATTTCCATTGAAATAATCATCTATTCTGCGAATTTTGACATAAAAAATGACCACCTACTAAATGCGGTGGTCATGTCGTAATGCTGATGAATAATAGCTACAAATCAAACAGATACATCCATCTTAATGGTCTCATGGAATTTGTAATCAATAAGCTTGATATCATCTGGCGTGAAATCGTAGATGGAGGTCTTGTCCGGGTTAATCCAGAGCTTAGGTGCAGGATACTCCTGGGGCAATCTGGCGAGCTGCTCTCTGAGCTGCTCCACATGGTTCTCGTAAATGTGAGCGTTGTTGATTACGTGGGTAAAAATGCCCGGTCTGTAACCTGTGCACTGGGCGACAATATGTGCCAGAAGTGCGTACTGTGACATGTTGAAGGGCACCCCCAAACCCATATCGGCCGAACGCTGAACCAGCATGCAGTTAAGGCGGCCATCGGTGACATCCCACATGGTCATAAATGCACAAGGGTGAAGGGAGCCGGTGTCTAACCACTCGTTCTGCCAGAGGCTCATAATGTGCCTACGTCCCTGTGGATCCCTCTTAATACCCTCAATAAGGTTGTCCAGCAAATTGTACTTGCCCACAATCCAGCCATATGCGGTGCCGATGGTGCCATCCTCCATCATCCACTCATCCCAGATATGGACGTTTTGCTCCTGGAGCTTACGGACGTCATTGCTATGATCCTTGTAAATCCAGAGCAACTCCTTAGTCGCTGTCTTGAATGCAACTCTCTTGGTCGTCAGTATGGGGAACTCCTGCTCCAGATCAAACTGCATGATCTTGTGAGGGAGCTTGTATGTATTGGTAATGGTGCGATTTGTGTCGTAATATCCGTGGTCCAGAATCTCCGAAATAATAGACAGATACTGATGGTCTGCTCTGCTCATGAGGTTCGCCTCCTTTAGTCTCTTTTTACAATTGTACCAAATATTGGCGAATACTTCCAGCAGGGACAACCATATAATCCTGTGTAACGAAAAGAATCAGAGGAACCATGCACCGATTTAGAGATTTTATTAAGTCATACAACCTGGGGGATTATTTATCCTGGACAGCCTGCATTGTGGCTGCCATTGCAATCTGTTTTTTTCTGTCAGGCCTCAGGTCTAAAGAAACTCCCGAGCCACCAGCACCTCAGGGGGATGATCCCCATACAGAAACCATACGCGTACTGGTAGGTCAAGAGGCTGTGGATATGGACTTGCTGACATATCTGACCGGAGTACTGGCCGTGGAAATGGGGCCAACGTTTTCTGAAGAAGCCCTCAAGGCCCAGGCCGTGGCCGCCTATTCCTACGCAAAATTCAAAATGGTCAACTCTCCGGGATCCCACAAGGGAGGGGCCGATATATGCAACAGTCCCAGTCACTGTCAGGGATGCACAACGGAACTTACCTATTATTCGGGCAAGGATGGCTCCGTGGCGGAACAAGCCTCCGCAAAGGCTGATTGGGAGTATATGCAGTCCTGTGCCAGACAGGTTCTGGGATATCAGGTGGAGTACCAGGGCGAAGTAATTAATGCCATGTATCACGACAGCAGTCCCTACTCCACAGTGTCATTTCAGTCGGTGTATGGCTATGACGTGCCGTATCTGCAGGCCGTCTCATCTCCATCTCTTGCTGGATTTGAGCCCAGGAGACAACTGTATATTTTTACCCGGCAGGAGCTAAACTCTGCCACCTCAACCACCCTGGAGGGAAATGCCATCACTCTAATAACAGAAGCCAACACCGGTAGGGTCAACAGCATATCAATCGGCGAAACAACCATGACTGGAGTGGATTTCAGGAGCAAAACCGGCATACGCTCCACCTGCTTTTCCCTGTCATGCCAAAGTGACAAGGTATACATATACACTTTGGGCTGGGGCCACGGAATAGGGCTGTGTCAGAGAGGCGCGGAGGTCATGTCCCGTCAGGGTTCATCCTGGCAGGAAATTTTAACCCACTATTACACTGGGGTGACCATAGTTGACACCTCTTCTACCTGAATTATGCTGTTTTGGATGTTCTTTCTCCCAGCTTGCTGAGGACCTTGGCCAATGATCCACCGATAATAGTGCAGAATATGGCCTCAATAACGCCGTTAACCCCCACAAAAGCAGCCACAAAGGCCAGCAGGGACAGACCGCCTCTGAGGCCCTGGATGAACTCTGTTGAACCAAAGAGAACCAGCACCATTCCAGTAAATAGAACTGTGTTTGTCAAGGCTGCTGTCAGGGATGACAGTATGTATGACAAAATTCCCTTAGGTTGGACCTTATTCAGCCAGCGGAACACATATGCGCTGAGCAGACCCATGATAATTCTGGGAATCATGCATGTTATAAATGTGTAAAAACCATTAATACTGAGGAGAGTTGAGCCAAAGAGACTGAGGGAAGGAATGCCGAGGCACTGCATAAAGCTGGTTATGCCAAAGAATGCACCCAAAATCACGCCTCCTGTGGGACCCAGAATCGCTGCTCCGATCATGACAGGGATCATCATCGTGGTAATCTCTATGGTGCCGTATTTTATGTATCCCAGGGGTGTAACGTCCAGAACAATCATAACGGCAATAAGCATTGCCAGTCTTGTCAGATAACGGGTTTTGTTCTTGTTCATGTTATTTCCTCCTGTTTCGGTTGTAGATATAGAGCAGTCCCTTGAGCATCAGGTCAGGGTCATAAATTGCGCCACAGTTTGTGTACTGACAAACCTGCTGTGCCAATCCCCCTGTGGCAACTACAGAACAACTGCAGCCCATCTCCTGTTCAATCCTGGCAACCATGCCGTCTAGCATGGCAGCAGTGCCATAAATAGCACCTGACTTCATACAATCAATGGTGTTGGTTCCCAAAACCTTGCCACCGTACTTAAGGTCAATGTGCGGCAGCTGGGCTGTACGGTCTGACAACGCCTCCTGGGACAATCTGAGTCCAGGCATAATAGCGCCTCCGATAAAAGCTCTGTTCTGGTCTACAACGGAAATAGTTGTGGCCGTACCCATGTCAATCACGATAACAGGCAAGGCATACTGCTCTGCTGCTGCAACACTGTCTGTCAGCAGGTCTGCACCTAATGTAGCAGGGTCATCAATCCTGATGTTGATGCCTGTTTTTGTCCCTGGACCAACGATAAATGGACGTCTGTTGCATAGAGTTTGCATGGCAGAAGCAAGGGCGTCCGTCACCTGAGGCACCACCGAGGATATGATGGTGTCTGCGACAGCGTCAAAATCTACACCGTAGTTAGCAAGAACTGCGGAAATAGTAGCTGCATATTCGTCTGATGTCTTGTGGGTATTGGTCTGAATCCTGGCTTGAAAAATGAGATGATCGCCATCGAAGCCACCGATGACTATGTTGGTATTGCCAACATCAATTGCTATAAGCATATTAACTTCCTTTCTACTGTTGCTCACGCATACCGCGGATGCAGCGAAGAATTTACCATTTGATTATAGTACAGTATTTTCGAAAAAGAAAGAGGGGAGCACCTAGGCAGCGCGGAACAAAAAATCGACAGGTCTCTCTCGAAACCTGTCGATTCTTGTCGTAGACTTAATATTATATCAGTCAGAGAGGCACCTCTACAGATGATGCTCAGTCCCTTTTTAACAAATCGGAATAGTCATTGTAAGTGTAGAAGCTGTCAGTTTGTGGCTGATAGTCTGTACACAAATCGCAATACTTCCTTACACGTTTTTCTCTCTCGATATTGTCCTCCGTATAGAGGTATAAGTCACTCTTTTGCGCAATTAAAACGTCCTTCGTACAATATACTTCGTTAACAACGTCACCAACAGGGCACAAATTTCCATACCTGCACGTCAAGCAGCATTTCAGCAAAGCATTTTCCGGCAGTTGCCTTTGTAAATCAACAAAAGCATCTACCCATAAATAGTCGCTGCCCTGGCCCCAGTATTCTTTACCATTGTATTTACACCCAACATTTACTATTGGGGGTTCTTCCCGCACACCTTTTACAAATACTGCTTCGTCGTGGCAACTGACAATCAACTGCACTTCCTGGTTGCCATTTGGCGTATCCAAAATGGCATCAAACTTGTATTTCCGATGCAGTTCATACCATGCTTTCTTTTTGTACTCGTCCCAGCAAACGGTGACATCATCGAAATTGAACGCAATCGTGAAATAAGGTTCAACCCCGCAGCCGCCGATGGAATAACCACGTTCTACCTTTTCAAAGTTATAAACCGTCATCCCGCATTTCAGTTCTTCCAATATTCTGTCAATGCCTTCCTGTCCGCTATAGATTACAAGAGGACCAACAGGATACGATTTTCCATCCTCTCCTGTTTTCCAAGTTCTTCCTGGTTCATAAGTAGCAGAATTGAAATTCTTGAAAGTAATCTGCGTCGAAGCGATTTCCATATCGTTATCGGAAGGGTTCTGAGGTGTTCCCCTGCGAATGTTTACCATTGACGCAGAAATGACCAAATCCGATCCATCAAAACTGACAAAGGAAAACTCAGAATCGTGAAACTCGAATATACTTAAATCATTTTTAATGCAGAACTTCATGAGAATCCCTCCTTTACGAACACTTTATCACAAAACATTAAGATAGAAAACAATCGTACTGTTACGGGGGATCAGAAACGCCTCCACTCCAATCTCCCGACGAAGAGACAATGCGGTCTGCACAACGATTGTTGGGATTGAACTGCTCTTGATAACACCGAACACAAAAAAATCGACAGGTCTCTCTCGAAACCTGTCGATTTATGGTGCAGTCGGGGGGACTTGAACCCCCACCTGCGTTACACAAACTAGTACCTGAAACTAGCGCGTCTGCCAATTCCGCCACGACTGCACGTCATTTAGCGCAGACAATATTAACACAGCAGTCTGTGTCTGTCAACTCACTGCCCAATACTTCGCATTGTTTATTTATCTAATTTATTGTTTCTTGCTTAGGGACGTATTCCTCTTGACTTTTTTCCCATTTAGTTGTCAAATAGGTAAATCTAAACTTTATTTATATTAGTAAGGGAGACGACAATATGAAACTTTTTAAACAAATTCTCTCACTTGTGCTCGTAGTTGCCATGCTGGCTTCTATGGCAATGGTTTTTTCTAGCTGTGGCAAGCAGGGCTACACCATTGGTATCCTGCAGTTGGTTGACCACGAGGCTCTTGATGCAGCAACAGAGGGCTTTAAGCAGGCTCTTATCGACAGACTTGGTGAAGAAAATGTTAATTTCGATTATCAGAATGCTGCTAACGACACTAACACATGTTCCACTATCGCAAACAACTTTGCTTCCAAGAACGTTGATTTGATTATGGCCAATGCAACTCCTGCCCTTCAGGCTTGTGTTGCCGCCACAACCACTATTCCGATCCTGGGCACATCTGTTACAGAGTACGGCGTTGCTCTCAGCATTGACAACTTTACTGGTGTTGTAGGTTCCAACGTTTCAGGCACATCCGACCTGGCTCCTTTGGACGAGCAGGCACAGATGATTATCGACCTGTTCCCCGAGGCAAAGACTGTTGGTCTGCTCTACTGCTCTGCAGAGGCCAATTCCAAGTACCAGGTACAGGTTGTTAAGGCTTACCTCGAGGGAAAGGGCCTTACTGTTAAGGACTTTGCATTCACTGACTCCAACGACGTAGCTCTCGTTGCTGAGAATGCTGCTTCTGAGAGTGATGTTATCTACATCCCCACAGACAACACTGCTGCTTCTTGCACAGAGACTATCAACAACGCTTGCCTGCCTAAGAAGGTTCCCGTTGTTGCTGGTGAGGCTGGCACATGCAAGGGCTGCGGCGTATTCACATTGTCCATCAGCTACTATGATCTGGGCTACAAGACAGGCGAGATGGCTGCAGACATTCTCGAGGGCAAGGCTGACATCAGCACAATGGCTATTCAGTACGCTCCCACACCTACCAAGATGTACAACAAGGAGAACTGCGAGGCCCTTGGACTCACTATTCCCGAAGGTTACACACCTCTTAATTAATTATTGGAGAGATAGAAATGGGTTTTATTAATGCACTGCCTGGTGCCATTGCTCAAGGTATTATCTGGGGCATAATGGCAATAGGTGTCTACATTACATATAAGTTACTGGACATGGCTGACTTGACCGTTGACGGCTCTATCTGCACAGGTGCAGCGGTTTGCACCATGCTGGTTATCAATGGCGTTAATGTCTGGCTCGCAATGATTGCAGCACTGTTGGCAGGCATGCTTACTGGTCTGGTCACTGGTTTGTTCCATACTGCTATGGGCATTCCCCCAATTCTGGCAGGTATCCTCACCCAGCTGATGCTGTGGTCTGTGAACCTCAAGATATTGGGCAAGGCTAACCAGGGCCTTAGCTCCCGCACATACGACGTAGTTATTACCCAGTTGGACAGGATTGCATCCATCATTATTCTGGCAGGTATAGTACTTGTGCTTATCGCCCTGCTGTACTGGTTCTTTGGTACAGAGCTGGGATGCTCCCTCCGCGCAACAGGTTGCAACATCAACATGAGCCGCGCTCAGGGCATCAACACCAATATGAACAAGATTCTTGGCCTGGTTATTTCCAATGGTATCGTTGCCCTCTCCGGCGCACTGCTGTGCCAGTATCAGGGTTTCACAGATATTAACATGGGTCGTGGCGCCATCGTTATCGGTTTGGCCGCAGTTATTATCGGCGAGGCTCTGTTTGGCAAAATTGCTACTAACTTTGCCCTCAAGCTGGCCAGTGTTGTAGGTGGTGGTATTATTTACTACATCGTTTACCAGACAGTTATTTGGATTGGCTTGGATACAGACCTCCTCAAGATGCTGTCTGCCGTTGTCGTTGCCATCTTCCTGGCCGTGCCTTATTGGAAAACCAAGTATTTTTCCAAGCCCGTAAAGAAGGGAGGACATGCCAATGCTTGAACTCAAGAATATTTCCAAGACTTTCTTTCCCGGCACAGTTAACGAGAAACTGGCTCTGGACAACCTTAACCTGACTCTCAACGACGGCGACTTTGTAACCGTTATCGGAGGCAATGGTGCTGGCAAGAGTACCATGCTCAATATCATCGCAGGTGTATTTGCTCCCGATGAGGGACAGATCCTCATAGATGGCAAGGATGTAACCCACATGGCTGAGCACAAGCGTGCCTCTTTCCTTGGACGAGTTTTCCAGGACCCCATGATGGGTACTGCTGCTAACATGCAGCTGGAGGAAAATCTTTCTCTCGCATATCGCAGAGGCAAATCCCGCACTCTCCGCTGGGCCATTACCAAGAGTGAGAGACAGCAGTATAAAGAAATGCTTAAGGAGTTGGACCTGGGCCTGGATACCAGACTCACAACCCGCGTAGGACTTTTGTCCGGCGGACAGAGACAGGCAGTAACCCTGCTGATGGCCACCATGAACAGTCCTAAGTTGCTGTTGCTGGATGAGCACACCGCCGCTCTGGACCCAAAGACGGCCGACAAGGTTCTGCACCTGACAGACAAATTCATCTCTGAAGAAAAGCTGACTACGCTGATGATTACACACAACATGAAGGACGCTATCGCACACGGCAATCGTCTTATCATGATGAACGCTGGACGCATCATCTTTGATGTTAGCGGCGAAGAAAAGAAAAAGCTCACCGTGGAGATGCTCCTGGAACAGTTCTCCAAGGCCAGCGGCACAGAATTCGCCAGCGACAGAGCGTTGCTTAGCTAATTAATTAAGGCAGACCGTAATGGCCTGCCTTGTTTATTTGGATAAAATTTTAATAGAAGCAATACATCTTCTGTCGATTAGAGTTAAAGCTCGTTACATCGTAATACGGTTCTTCACCATCCCAAACTTGATGGAACCTTACAATCATTGAATCCCCAAGCTTTAGAGAGACATACACTACAAACTTCTTATCAGGATAAGCAAGCTGCAATTTGTTAAATACAACTTCTCCCACTGCCTTTGCACTTGATCCTAATTTATCGAATTCTTTCCTCTTAATATCCTTCAGTATGTGAATATGATTCTCTACTGCCTCAAAAGCAGTCCTATCCTCTATTCCCTCTATTGGGTCAGATAGCTTATTCTCAGCAAACAGGACATACTCATTGCCCTGACTATCTTTTATTGTCTTAAACTGTAATAATCTGGACAGCATTTCAAACACTTCTGTTCTTCTCATACATCCCCTACTTAGTTAATCCTCAGTTTTCAACACTACCAAAACCACCTCGGGACGATTGTTAAATCGAATTGGAACTATACTGTTTCCAATGCCCCTACTTACTATCATGGTGGTATTCCCATCTATATACTCACCACTATCGTATTGAGGAAAATATCCTTGGTCGGGAGCAACTAGTCCTCCAACAAAGGGTAATCTAAACTGCCCACCATGAGCATGTCCTGCTAAAACTAAATCTATACAATAATCACTGTAAGTATTAAACAGCTCTGGTCTATGGGATAATAAAACAGTGTACTTTCCCTCTTCTGCTATCTCTTGTAATGCCTTTGTCATTACTGTCTCATTATTTCCTGCCTTAAAAGATGGATCTTCTGTTCCTAAAAGTGCAATATAATCTCCAGAAAATTCAACCATTACTTTCTCATTTTCCAGCACTACTACACCTAATTCAATAAGGCCATCCTTAAGTTTTTTGTACTCATCTATTCGAGCTTCATGATTACCCGTTACGTAATAACAAGGTGCTATCTGCATGGCCTGTTCTGCAAACCTAAGAGCTACTTCAATTTTAGTATTTCTTGAGTCTATAAGATCTCCTGTAATAACAATTATGTCTGGCTTTGAGTTTTTAATTAATTTTATAAGCCTTTTATTCTCTTTTCCAAACTCATCGTTATGCAAATCAGAAACATGCGCTATTCTGTAATTATCAAAGCCTTCTGGTACTTTGCTACTTGAAACTACATATGTATTAACCTGTAAAGCTTTATTGCCCCAAATTACCCATGCCACAAATATCACCAGGAGAACAGATACAACAATAATTACTTTCTTTTTCTTTGTCATAACACCCTCCTCGCTTTTCCTACATTATATACCCAGCCACAGCACTTAATAAAGGCACACCCGTAGGTATGCCTTGTGTTT
>JAZNEA010000100.1:0-8865 GCA_045588325.1 Clostridia bacterium | reverse complement strand
AACTTATAACCCTTACGGTAATCAAACTTCTCAACAGCCTTAATCAGACCCAGGTTACCCTCCTGAATCAGGTCAAGGAACTGCATGCCACGGCCAACATGTCTCTTGGCAATACTTACAACCAGACGCAGGTTTGCCTCAGCTAGCTTTTGCTTTGCCTCGACATCTCCGTCCTCCATCTTCTGGGCAAGTTCAATCTCCTCCTCAGCTGTGAGCAGAGGAACCTTACCAATCTCCTTGAGATACATTCTGACATGATCCTCAACGTTGACACCCTCGGGAATGCCAACCTCAGGATTTTCGTCCGGAGTAACCTCTTCAATCTCGCTCATATTGGGCATATCTGCATCATCTATATCATCAAGTGTACCCAGCACAGAGCTGCCCTTGTCAGACATGCCGTCCACGTCATCGCCAGAAATAGAGACTCCTGCCAAGCCTGCCAAATCCGAACAGCTGTCCAAATCATCATCACTAATATTGTCTATGTTCTCATCAATATCGGAAATATCTTCTTCAGAAACATCAATGGCGTCCAAATCATCCGAATCACCTAATTCGTCTGGCAAATCATCGCACTCGTAAACCAGCTCAATGCCTATCTGCTCGAGAGTATCATATATTGCACTGTGCTGATCATGTGATAGCTTAGCCTCTGCAAGAACCTCATCTATTTCGCTGTAGGTCAGAGAACCCTTCTCCTGACCCATTTTAATAAGATTCTCTACTAACTCTTTTCCCTTTTCCATTGTCAAGTCCATTGGCCGAACCTCCTTATATTGCCTTTTTTGCTACGGCTATTTCCATAGCCAATTCTGCTATTTTGATGTTAATTTCGTTTATCTCTTGCCCTGTGATACCCGGTCGCTTTAACTCTGCTGATAGAGTGTCCTTTAGGGTAATGAGATTTTTGATCCTAAGCTTAGATGCCACATCCCGGGCTGCAGACACCAGATCCTGGCATTCGCTTATGTGATACGCCTGGGCAGTGATACCGTCCGCCATTTGCTGATTTAGCTCTTGTATCAACGATGAAATAGTCACCTCTCCGTAGGATCTGTATTTTGCCTCTGCAACCAAGTATGCTGCTTTAACGTCAGGGTCTGTAAATAGCTCTGCATTCAGAACCTTAATCTGTTCGAAGCATGCATTATCAGCACAAATCATGGCTAGCAACAAGTTTTGCATGGCAACCGATTCTCCGGATACTGCCACAACCATAGGCTGTGATGGCGGTGACTTGTCTGCTGGTTGCTGTCTGGATGAATCACGCAACAAACTCTCATAGTTTACTTGATACTTTTGACCATATTGCCTGGCGTAAAGTTCCCTCTCTGTATCCGAGCTGATTGACGACAAGACCTTGGACATCTCTTTGAGAAATACAGATCTGTTCTGCCTGTTTGTTTCGGGGGAATACTTAATCTCCAATCGTTGAATCAGGAATTCTATTGCTGTTATGGAGTTCTCCAGCAGCTGCAGGAAAGCCTCTTTGCCCTTTGCCTTAATGTACTCGTCCGGGTCCTTAGAACCTGGAATCTTTAGCACTCGGATCTCTATTCCTGTCTTGCGGAATATGCCTATGGCCTTCTCTATAGCGTTCTGCCCTGCACCATCTGCATCATAGCTGATGAACACACGGCTTGTCCGTCCTGCGATGAGTCTCGCCTGTTTCTCCGTGAGAGCTGTCCCCAAAGATGCGACCACATTGCGAATACCCGCCTGGAATAGGGAAATACAATCCATGTATCCCTCAACTAATATGAGTCCATCCTGGGCGTAGCTCTTGGCTACATTGAGACCATACAGGTTAACACCCTTGGTATATACTGCCGTCTCCGGGGAGTTGATATACTTGGGAACAGAGTTGTCATAAACTCTGCCGCCAAAAGCTATTACTCTGCCCTTGACATCCAGTATAGGGAACATGAGTCTGCCGCGGAACGCATCATATATCTTACCCTCCTGCCTGGATAGGCAGAGTCTGGAGTCCAATATATCCTTGTCCTTGTATCCCTGCTGGGACAAGTGCTTATACAGCGCATCCCAACTCTCTGGCGCAGAGCCTATGCCATAGGCCTTGACTGTCTCATTGGACAAGCCCCTGCGGCGAACATACTCGATGGCCTTGGTGTCCTTGTTAAGGTTCTTGTAGAAAAACCGGGCAGCCTCCTTGTTAATCTCAAACATGGTGCGGGCTCTCTGCTCCTGGAAACTATCCGTCCCTCCCTCAGGTTTGATCTCCATGTGGACCCTGTCTGCCAACATCTCCAAGGCAGAAACAAAGTCCACCTTCTCATATTCCTGAATAAAGGTGAACACGTTACCTCCCTTGCCACAGCCAAAGCATTTGTAAATCTGCATCTCCGGCGTGACTACAAAAGAGGGAGTTTTCTCGTTATGGAATGGGCAAAGGCCCTTGTATCGGTTGCCACTGCGCGTGAGCTTGACATATTGACCAATAACCTCAACTATGTCGTTGGCATCCCTTACTTTGTCAATTGTACTATCGGAATACTTCATGCTAACCCACTTCCTACAAATTCTTTATTCGCAAGAAAATGGGTATTTCCTTTTTTATTTTTCAGAATTTAGATAATTATTTATTGCTGTTGCAATTGACTCGTCTTTTACGATGATGGAAATGCCGATTCGCCTGTTTTGGGCCTTGTTATCTGTAGAAATCGGCCTCCACTGGCCGTATGCAGTTGCGACTAACTGATCCTGATAATTAGATGCGAGCTGGCTGTTGCCTTTGCACAGATATTCCAGTACCGCCACTGCCCTTTTGGCGGACAAATCCCTGTTGTGTGAATCCGAGCCCGTGTCATCCGTATGTCCCTCTATTACAATAGCATTGATATATTTGCCCACATCCGGGTCTTTAAGTATGGTGACAAATGCACTGCCCAGGCAATCCAACAGCTCATAGGCCTCTGGCCTTATGGTATATGAGTCGATGTCAAAAACCAGGTTTTCGTTAATCACAATCTGCGAATCGTTGACCGAGATCAACGGGCTGCCGTCAGAAGCTTTTGTCCCCATTTGCTCCTCAATGGCATTCACTATTTTGTCGTAGACAGAGAGTCTGAGCAATGCCACCTCCTGCAAGTTCCCCTTCAGCTTTTCCAATTCTGACAGCGCATTCTGGAGCTCTATAGCCTTGGCATTATATTCACTCTGAGATAATTCTGCGTTAGCCCTTAGTGTGTCGATCAGGGCCTGCAATTCTTCTGTCTTAAGGTTGGATGTGATGAGCTGACCATTGGCATCGTCCAGCGACGCAACGGCTACGCCGAGAGCATCTTCTGCCGCGTTCAACTGGCTAGACTTCATGCAATTGTTAATGTACAGCATTATGAGCACCAAAAACATTATCAGGACAATTCCCGACATTATGTCTGTGAAAGAAGGCCAGAAATCCTGGCTTTCAGTTGATGATTGGCGTCTTGCTGTCTTCTTCATTTGACTGTCTCCTCTCCTGCTTAACAGTAAATGCTGTATGTTGTACCAGTCTCTCTGCAGTACCTGACTCCATTAGCGTTCCTGGAACCCTCGGCCTGGCTGTTGGCTTTAATTTGTCCAGGAATTCATCCAGCGCCCTGCTTACTGCCACATATATCTTAGTGTCTTTGCACTTATATTCGTCGGACACCACACTGTATAAGGTGTTGTCCAGGTAATCCTCCAGCTCTGTAATCATGGCCAACCTTGCCTCTTCGGCACCTAACCCCATGCCTGTAACGGTGATTATGATTGAGCAGAAAACGCCAACAAGGCTGGTTGTAAAAGCTGTGCCCATGCCTCCCAAGGCGTTCATTATGCCTGCGCCGCCATTTTGCAGAACGCTGCTGATGTCTTCTCCCGATTGAAAGAAGGTGGACAAACTCCCAACGGCTTGGGTCAGACCCAGAAAGGTGCCCATCAGGCCGAGAACAATCATGGTCGAAACAGATGACTTAATGAATCTCTCTCCTGACAGGAGCCCCTTCAGATCCCTGTGAATGCATTTGTCTACGATGACAGACGTGTTTATATCACTGCCATTTGTAGAAACTGCCACCGTATATTCGTCCACAACACTGTTTATAAACTCACTCTGAAAATTGGCCTCCCTGCGAAAGTCCTTGTTTTTCAATTTCATTCTCAACAGCCCATATCCAGCTTTGACTTTTATTGCGCTGATTATACTTATGGCAAAAATAATCAGGATTGCGCCGATTATTCCATAGGCCAGACCGTCGAGAGCCCTTAGCATGTTAAGTAATTCTGTCATAGATATGTACCTCCATAGGTTATAAGTCTATGCGGCACTATCCCGGATAATGAATGTTTGTCCATAAAAAAGGCACCCCAGTGGGATGCCATCAAAGCATGATACGCTGTATTAATCTATTCGTTCAGGTCAAGCCTATGAGAATGCATGTTGTAGATACAAGTTATGTATTGCATTTGCCTTACACTCTGATCATCAATCTCACCCTGCCCGATCAAATCTATAAGAGGGTACAAAACACCTTCCTTATATCCGTATGCATTATATCGATTCTCTAGTTCGAACGAATACTCGCCAACACGGAAATTTACAGCTGCTGCTCCATCAGAGTTGTTCTCAGCAAAAATGATTTCGTATCCATTATATTTCCCAAAATAAATTATGTCTTCATCGAACCCCCATTTTAATCCCTGATTATGCTCACTACTAAGTGCAAGGTCAGAATCTATCTCTAACCTGGTATTCTCTGGAGGAAGAGGCTCGTTCTTCATGGTGTATGTCAGGCCTAGAACCTCCTCGCAATATGAAAAGTGACGCTCATTAATAGCCCTGACAACCTCTGATTGTATAACACCATTGGTATATGCATATGAAAATGTAAGGAACTCATTATTACCACCTGATGTTAGACTATACACAAATATTTCTACTGGGCCATCGCTCTCAACTTCTCTTACGCCTAATGTCCCGTCATAGCCGCCACTAGTCAACGGGGCCTGAACAACGATATAGCCATTAAAAGCACCATAATAGATGAGCTCGTCTCTTAACCTATACTGCATGCCACGATCTGCAACAAACCTATTCCATGCATCCGATACTGTCGACTCTACCTCATCTGTTAAATCCTTATTTGAAGAATAATCAGTTATACTTGTTGTATACCCTTCATTGGCCATAAGGTTATTGGGCTCAAAAGTCTTTGATAAGAGCTTTCTATACTCTGATAACTCGTATTTTTGATAAGTCTCATATATTTGCTGGATAGTTTCATCTGTTACTATACCCTCTTTATAGTCTTCGTCAGTAAGCAAAGACAAAGCTCCACTTTCACTATACTTTAGCATCAAAAATGTATCGCTGTTGGGGAATTCAAATTCGCCAAAAGTATTATACTGCGACATCTTCTCTATGCTGTCTGCAATGACAATATAGTACCCATTGTGTTTGCCATAATAACTAAGACCATTTCGAAAATCCCAAGACTTTTCAACAAGGTAATTTTTTAAATATTCTTGTTGTATTGCAGTCTTAATGTTCTCGGATAAATCCTCATTTTCAAAGTTATAGTCATATCCCAGTTCCTTTTCACAAAACAGAAAATGCTGACTGTGTATCTCGTCTAAGTTCGCAACAAGCCCTTTACTAATTGCGTAGGCTAAAGGGAAAAAAGATTTTTCAGCATCAGAGCCCTTGCCATACAAGAAAATCTGCATCGGACCATCGTTTTCAAATCTTCTATAACCATAAGTACCAGCGAAAATACCCCCTTCGGTAATAGGAGCCTGCAATACCATGTATTCATTTATTGTTCCATAGTAGACTATATCTCCCCTAAGATGGTAGGTATTATCAGGAGAGGAAGTCATATGGTCCCAGGCTGAAATAATCTCATCAGTCATGCTTTGTGTCAGATCCTGTTTCAGCGAATAATCAATAATTGATGGCCCTGTAGATTCCAAATCCTTAGTTTTGTCCAAAGAACCACATGCCACTAAGCACAGAAGCATTAAAATAGCAATCAAATAAAACCACTTTTTCATGATTTGTCCCTCCTATTCTTTTATTTCTAAAACTAATGTACAACCTGAATCAAAGAATCGAAAAGAGACATCTCTTGCGAAATGTCTCTTAATACAAACCTATGTTTAATTAGTCCTCGTTGTCCTTCTCTGCAGCAGCGATAACCTTCTGTGCCTGGAACGGAGGTACCTCCTCATATCTCTCGAACCTGGTTGTGTAGGAGCCTCTACCCTGAGTCATAGCTCTCAGGTCTGTAGCGTACTTCATAACCTCGGACTCGGGAGCCTCACCGATAACACAGCAAAGTCCGTCTGCCAGCTGATCAACTCCGATAACACGGCCGCGACGCTTGTTCATGTCACCCATGATATCGCCCTGGTTGTCATTGGGAACTGTAACCTCAATATGCACAACAGGCTCCAGCAGAACAGGATTTGCAGTAGTGAGCTGCTTATATGCAAGACCTGCGGCAACCTTAAAGGACATTTCGTTGGAGTCTACATCATGGTAGGAACCATCGACCAATGTAGCCTTAAGACCGATCATGGGGTAGCCGGCAAGAACACCCTTCTTAACGCAATCCTGGAGTCCCTTCTCAACAGCTGGGAAATACTGCTTAGGTACTGAACCACCGAATACGTTCTCAGCGAAGATGAGCTCATCTCCATCGTGGGGCTCAAACTCGATCCATACATCACCGTACTGACCGTGTCCACCAGACTGCTTCTTATGCTTACCCTGAACCTTAACCTTCTTCTTAATCTTCTCACGATAAGGAACCTTGGCCTCTGCAAGAGATACTGTAACGCCAAACTTATTCTTAAGCTTAGACTTGATAACGTCGATATGCTGATCGCCCAAGCCGTAGATAACCATCTGGTGAGTCTCTGCATTGTTCTCATACTTAAATGTTGGATCCTCTTCCATAATCTTAGCGAAGCCAACTCCGATCTTCTCCTCATCGCCTCTGGATGCTGCAACAGCTGCCATGCGCATGTTGGGAACTGGGAACTCAATCTTGTCAAGGACAACAGGCTTAGCTGCGTCGCAAAGAGTATCGTTAGTGCCTGTAGCTACCAACTTAGTGACGCATCCAAAGTCTCCGCAGTGGATCTCTGTGACAGGCTCCTTGGTCTTGCCACGCAGGCTGTAAAGAGATGAAAGTCTCTCGGTCTTGCCTGTTGTGGTATTAAGAACTGTTGTATCGCCCTTAAGGCATCCACTGAAAACTCTGAACATAGTCTGCTTACCAAACTGGTCAGAAATGGTCTTGTATACCAGAGCAGAGAATGTGCCCTCGTCGTTAGCAAGGAGCTCAACAGGCTCACCGGACTCAGGATCAGCTGCTGTAACAGTATCAAGTCTGTCCAATGGAGATGGCATGTATGTAGCAATGGCGTCCAGAATAACACCAATGCCAACATTGTTAATAGCGGAAGAGCACATAACAGGCATAACGGAACCAGCTCTAACAGCTGCTGTAAATCCTGTAACCAACTCCTCACGGGTGAACTCCTCACCCTCAAAGAACTTCATCATAAGGTCTTCGCTGGTCTCAGCGATATACTCCTTAAGGTCCTCCCATGTAGCGGCAACCTCCTCCTTAATATCATCAGGAATGTCCATAGCTACGGGAGCTGCATCTGTGAATGTATATGCCTTGTTCTCAATCAGGTCAGCATAAGCCTTAAGCTTCTTGCCCTCCATAATGGGCAACTGAGAAGGCTGAACGTTCTTACCAAACTTATCCTTAAGCTCCTGGATAACCTTAGCATAATCTGCATTCTCCTCGTCCATCTTAGTTACGACGAAAATAACGGACAGGCCCAAATCTCTGCAGCGCTTAACTGCCTTCTCTGTGCCTACCTCAACGCCGTTCTTAGCTGGAACGCAGATAACGGCACTACCGGAAACTCTGAGAGCTGCAGCAACCTCTCCCTCATAATCAAAGAAACCAGGGGTATCCAAGAAGTTAATCTTAGTATTCTTCCATTCACATGCAAGCAGTGATGAAGAAATAGAAAACTTTCTCTTAATCTCCTCGGGATCAAAATCACTGGCTGTGTTGCCGTCAGTAACCTTACCGATACGATCGATATGCTTGCAACGATAGAGCATTGCCTCTGCAAGAGATGTCTTGCCACTGCCACCATGGCCGAGAAGGGCTACGTTGCGAATTTGCTCTGATGTGTAATTCTTCATCTGTTCCTCCATACTTGTGTCTTGTCTATTTCATATAAAGTTCAGCCTCAAAGAGCACCGAACTCTGTATATTTTATTTAATTATCATATGTTTGTCAATAAACAGAGCCCACAGTATGCAGAATTATATAGCTATGTCATGTTTCGCCTTATAGTAGATATAGCATTCTTTTCCAACCTACTGACCTGGGCCTGTGATATTCCGATTTCTTCTGCGACCTCCACCTGGGTTTTACCCATATAATACCGTTTGTTTATGACCAATTTCTCCCTGGGGGTCAGGTGTTTCATAGCCTCCTTGAGAGCCATATTATTGGTCCATTTTTCCACGTCCTCGTTCTCATCCTTTATCTGATCCATGACATATAAGCAGTCATCATCATCACTACCTACGGAATCAAACAGCGAAACCGGCTCCATTATGGCATCCAGAGCAACGGTCACCTCCGACAACGGAACACCCAATTCCTTGGCAATTTGCTCCAGTGTGGGCTCCGTATCCATTTCATCCCTCAGTTTTTCTCTTGCCTGCAATGTCTTGTAGGCCATATCCCTCATGGATCTGGACACCCTGATAGAATTGTTATCACGCAGATATCTCCTGATTTCTCCTATGATCATGGGCACAGCATAGGTTGAAAACT
>JAZNEA010000099.1:0-34227 GCA_045588325.1 Clostridia bacterium | reverse complement strand
AGACAACCAGACTTACGCAGCAGAGCTTAAGTCTGGTACTGTTGTAACAGTTGATGGCAAGAAGTATGTTCGCGCAGACCTGTACCTCTATGGCTTCACAGTAGACGCAGAGGGTAAGATGACTCTGGGAGAAAAGCTCTCCACAGATGTTATTACAGCTCTTGAGCAGAACACAGCTTTGGGTGTAACAACTCTCGTATACTTGGATGGTGATTTGGTTGAGAACAAGGATGTTGCTATTTCTGGTGACTCCATGACAGGCTCCATGAACCTGCAGTTCGCCAGCTCCGCTGAGCTTGATCCTATGGATTATACATTTGCAACACAGACAGCTCTTGCAAAGCCTGTAGTTACATACGAAGACGACACATTGACAATTAATGCTGTTGAAGGTGCATCATCCTATTCTGTATACTATGGTAACCAGAAACTTGTTGACGTTGACGCAGCAGCTGATGGCAACACAACATATGCAGGTGTTCTTGCAGCTTTGCAGGATAAGAGTGCTCCAGCAGGAAATTACGAGATTACTGTTGTAGCAAACCCTGATGCAGGATCTACTCAGTATAAGTCATCTGTTAATTCCGAGCCTGTAACTATTACAGTTCCCTAATTAGCAAGAGGTAATTAATCCTTAACATAGATAAAAATAATTTTTGACACAGGCCAATACCTCCATCTCGCATTTGCGGGATGGAGGCATCTTGGCAATTGATAGCATTATGGCGCGAAGAGTGCACGCCTGGTGGTATTGGTGGTCCTAGGGTGTGTTTTTTCGAAAACCTGCCTGACAGATTTTCGGAAAAACAGATCGAAGGAGATTTGTTTTACAACTGGACGAGGAGAGAACAATGAGCCATAGAGAAGAAAGAAAGCGAAAGCCCTTTTTAATTTTGGTGTATTGGGTCCTCGTAATGATATTGTTTTCACTATTAGTTACAGCTACGTACACCTGGTTTTCCATTAGCAGAACACCTAGAGTCAGCAACATGGGACTCCATATTAATGCCCCATCAGGTCTGGTATTGTCCACAACGCCAGAAGGAAAGGAATGGGTACAGCAGATAGATGTTGCTGAATTGTTGACGGAGAATACACCATTACGACCTGTAACATGGTCAGAACAGGATCAATGTTTTTATTCCGTAAAGTATGGGATTGATGGCCGCAGGACAGGCGATTACCATAAGTTGACGGATGGTTTAAATGCTAATAGAGATGATGTGTACGGCTACTACATTAAGGTCAGCTTTTATGCCACATCTGAGACTGACGTTAAGCTTAGTCTTACAGAGGCCGTGGAGGTTAACGAAGGAATTGATGGAGCAGGCACGTACCTCATAGGCACACCAATTTGGGACAGCGATAGAATACTACACAGTGACGGTGGACAAGGTGCACAGAATGCAATACGCATTGGCCTAAAGTTCACTCCATTGTCAGAGGGACAACCCCAGACTGAGCAGTCGGTTTTCTATATATACGAACCAAATTGCAGTACACATTTGGATGGCTCGGAGGGATATACGGAAACCCCCAGCATAGACGGCACTGAATCACTGGTGCCAGCCGAAAGGCTGATTTGTCAGGGGACGACCACTTGGAGAGAGGCCAATGTGATTCAGCGAGATGTCGTATTTAAGACTATGGGTGAATTCGTCACAGATACTGGGTTGATTAGCTTAAAGTCCCAGCAGGTCGTTAAGGTTGACATGTACATCTGGTTGGAGGGAATGGATGTAGATTGCCAGAACTTTGGCAAAGACGCCCAGATTATGGCTAACATTCAGTTCTTTGCAGAGGCGGACAACCAATCTGGCCTTGACCCCATCCCAGAGGATGAGTAACTTGCAGTCCTAGACTGTCAATATATTTAAAAGCGCAGTTTCACATAAAAAGAAAGGGAGCAAATTTATGGAAATGACAAATAACCCCGCAAACATTGTTCAGAGCAGCGAGGGTCGCCCCGAGAAAAAGGGAACAGGCCGCAAGGTTCTCAATACTGTTGTAAACGTATTGTTGATCATCGCCCTTGTGGTGGCAGCAATCTGCACCTATTTTTCCTTTGTCTCAGCATCAGGAAATGGTGTGCCCAGCATTTTTGGCATTGAATTCTTCTCCATTCAGACAGACTCAATGTCGCCTTTCCTGGAGCCAGGTGACTTGGTTGTAGGCAAGGAGGTAAAGGATAAGACTACTCTCAAGGTTAAGGATGTAATTACCTATTGGACTGTAATTAATGGGGAGAGAGTGCTTAACACTCACCGTATAGAGGCAATTTACGATGGTGGCAATTTCAGGATATTTGAAACCAAGGGAGACAATCAGAACTCTGTTGATCCTATGACTGTTCACGAGACAGAGGTCGTAGGCAAATACATGTTCAAGATCCCAAGATTAGGAAAGGCTTTTGACTATCTGCAAACATCGACTGGATTCTTGCTGGTTATTGTTATTCCCGTATTCTTGTTCTTCTTGTACCATTTGGTCCAATTCTTCCGCGTGCTGTTCGAGTATCAGAATATTAAGAATCGCCTGCGCTATGAGGAAGAGCGTGGTCGCACAGAAGATATGCTTGAGGCCAAGCAAAAGGAGCAGGAGCAGGCTCGTGCAGAGCTTGAGGCAGAGCTTAGAGAGCAGTTAAAGGCCGAACTCCTGGCGGATATAGCCAAGAAGAAGGCTGATGAATCAGAATCTCCTCAGGAGTGATTAACGATTAGATTCTAGTTTTTGATTTGCCTACAGGATAATCTGTTGGCAGGAAAGGTGATGGCAGTGGATAATTTTTTGAGATACTTTTTTCAAGACTTTGGCCGTGTGCTGAGGGCCTTCTTGGAAATATTTGCAGCCATCTTTAATTTCCTAAATTACCTGCTTAATTTCCCTATGCGTATGGAGATTATTAAGGCGTACGAGGGGGAGTTTACCACTATAGATTGGATTCTGTTGCTGGTAGCTAATCTGGCCCTCATAGTGCTGTTGGTTTTCTTGTTCATCATGTTGGCAAAGCTAATGCGTCGCATATTCCGTTTCCGTATTCCAGTTAAGGAATACGACAACATGGTTAAGCAGGTTCATTCTCTGCAGAGAGATCTCATCAGGGCAAATTACGAGAAGGACAAGCTCCTCAGCATGAGAATTGCTGAATTGGGAGGAAATCCCGATGTGGCTAAGCAGTTGTTGCAGGGTGAATTAGGCCAGGAGAATGGCCAAACAGAAGAGTCAGAGGAGACAGAGGAGACCCCT
This sequence comes from Clostridia bacterium, assembly GCA_045588325.1. Taxonomy (GTDB): domain Bacteria; phylum Bacillota; class Clostridia; order RGIG7378; family RGIG7378; genus RGIG7378. The sequence continues at coordinate 30,981 of JAZNEA010000099.1, read as the reverse complement.
GTCGTTCTTGGAGAGCGCAACACCTTTGAGTCTCCCTGTGTTGATCCATCCAACAGCCGATTCTTTAGGCTTACAGCTGTTGATAATTTCTACAAGACAAGTTATCAGCCCCCTGTTTATGAGGAGAATGTAACTTTAGAGGAGTTCTGTATCCGGTTCAGAGCATATGCAGCTTCTCAGTTAAAGCTGTATTATGAACTGGACATGATTCGCTATTTCGTTGCAGCTATGGGTACGGCTCGTATTATTATTTTGCAGGGTATTTCAGGTACCGGTAAGACATCGTTGCCCTATGCCTTTGGTAAGTTTGTTCAAAAAGACACCTCCCTTGTGTCTGTGCAGCCTTCCTGGCGTGAGCGAACAGAGCTGTATGGCTACTACAATGAATTTACAAAAAAATATTCAGAGACGGACTTTTTGAGGGCAATATACGAGGCGAATTATTATAGAGATCCTCACATTTTGATCCTTGACGAGATGAATATTGCCCGTGTTGAGTACTATTTTGCAGAAATGCTCTCAATCCTGGAAATGCCATTAGTAGAGGAGTGGAAGGTGGACATTGTTACAGCAACATGGGACAATGACCCCTGCCTTATTAACAACGGTACAGTGCAGATTCCTAATAATGTCTGGTTTGTCGGTACAATTAACAACGACGACTCAACATTTGCTGTAGCAGATTAGGTTTATGACCGTGCTATTCCCATTGACCTGGATAGTCGTGCCGAAGCATTTGAGTGTGATCCTGTACCGCCGATTGCCATTTCAACAGACAAGTTGGAGGAGCTGTTTGTCGATGCAAAGGCAAAGTACCCACTTAGTCAGGAAATTCAGGAGAAGATGGAAGTTTTAAACAGCTATCTTATCAAGAACTTCCGCTTGGCATTTGGTAACCGTGTTATCAAGCAGATTCGAGACTATGTTCCTTGCTTTGTAGCATGCGGTGGAACTGAAATACAGGCTGTTGACTTTATTATTGCAAAAAAGGTTTTGCGCAAGTTTGAGTCTCTAAGTCTTGGTTTCATGAAGGATGATTTAGCCAGATTCAGCCAGTACCTTGATAAACTGTTTGGAAAGAACGCGATGAGCATTTGTAAGGCCTACATAGAATTGCTCAGGAAGAACAACTGATGACACAAGAGGAGAACCATAATGGCAGAGGATAAGAGAATAAAGGCAACCGACATGGAGACCTTGTCTCTTGTGGACCCCATATACCAAAAGTTTGCCAAAGGTGTTATTCGTGCCATTGGTAGCACCGAGTTTTATAGCTTTTTCATGGATGCTATTGCTGGAGCAGATAATCAGATTCAGTTCTCTAACAGAAAGTTGATAAAGACCGTAGATATTAAATGGGTCGGCGCCATTGAGGAGTCGCTAACAGGATTTCAAACCATCATTAACACTCCCAGAAACGTTATCAAGGAAGAGGAGCTGGTAGTTAATGTTGCCAATGCAAAGAAGACGGGCACAGAAGTTGTGCAGCATTTGGCTCAGCATGCTAACTTGGTAGAGGATTTTGACAGTGATTCTGGAGACGTAAGGCCAGCAAGGCTTATGCAGCGTTACCGAGAAGATAGTACCGAACTTTACGAGAATCGACTGGTATATACAGCCTTAGAAATGGCTCATCACTTTGTAAAGATCCGCCACGATGCCCTGTTTTCTGCCATGGCTGACGAATATGGAGCAAAGCTAAAGGTTGAATCCAACATGGACAGTCTTACGGAGCATGTGCATTTGGATATGTACATGCATATCAAGAAGGTGGAGAATCCATTAGATACAGATGATCGCAACAGCGAGGTGTTCAATAGAATCTCTCGTTTATATCGTGTGTTGTCAATGTATATGAATACAGAGTTTGCTGAGAAAATGAGCAAGCTTTCTCGTGTAAAGGGAAATATCACCAAGACCAACGTGTTAAAGAAGAATCCCAGTTACCATAAGATTGTGGAATTGTTTGAGTTCCTGCAATCCTACGATAGCGTGGGATATACGATCCGTGTTGTAGAGCAAAATCCAGAGGTGAATGAAACATTACAGCGTGACATATTTCACAATGTATTATTCAATTATCTGGTTCTTAAAGGGTATTTGCAGGATGAGGAGGATAGGCAAGTTTCTACCTCAACCAAAGAAAAGAAACGCACGCTGAAGCCAAAATTCATTAAGGAGATTATTGAGGAGCTGACAGAGGACTACGATCTTCCAGACGTGGAGGTCCGCAAGGTTCTGATTGAGGAGTTGACAAAATCACAGCTCATGAAGGAGGAGTCCGCAGAGCGCCATCGTTTGGTAGAGGAACAGCGTCAGCGAAAAAAGGCGGAAGAAGAGCGTATTCGACAAGAAAAGGCTGCAGAAAAAGAGCGCATAAAAAAGGAGAAAGAGGCAGAAAAAGAACGCCAGCGTGTTGAAAAGGAGCGCGAGGAACAACGATTGCTACAGGAGAAGATGGAGCAGGAGATTGAATTCCGACGCCGTAGCAATCTTTTCAAAAAGGACTTGACAGACTTTACTTCCAATTTGCAGAACAGACTTGAAGCTCGAGCAGAGGCTGCAACAGCACACCAGCAGCTATTGGAGCAACTGGATTATGGGGATGCAGTTGTTCTGCTTGAGGAGGAAGAGACACGTCGCAGAGAGGCCAATGCGCGTCTGCGAAAGCAGAGGCAGATAGAGAACGAACTCCGTCGTCAGGAAGAGGAAAAGCAACGTATTCGCCAGGAACAAGAGGCAGAATTGGCTAGACTTCGTGCTGAGGAAGAAGAGCGTCGTGCCCAGGAACTCCAGAGGCAAAAGGATCTGGTAACCTTGCATTCCGTCATCCTGGAGCTAGAGCGGTTTGAGGAGTACAGAGGCACACAGAGGCTAGTTCGTATCCAAGAGCAGCAAAGGCAGCAGGCCGCGCTGGAAAAGCGAAGGAACGCAAAGGCGCGATAGGAGATGACCATGAAACAATACACTAAGTTGTTGATATCCATGGTGATGCTTGTTGCTGCAGCGGTTATGGTTGTAGCCACATCTTTTGCATGGCTCACCATATCAGACAGTCCTGTAATGCAGGGTATTCAGATGACGGTCAGTGGAGGACATACTATATTGGTTGCTCCCGATGTTGTTCAGGTTGTAGATGGAAAAACATACCATTATCCAGGCGCCTTTTCTGATAATCTGAGCTTTGTAGAGGCGGATGGATATGATTACCTTAACGAGCTGGCTGGCTTAATCCCAGTATCTACGGCAGATGGAGAGACCTGGTATGTGCCAACATACTACGAGACAAACGATGCAGAGGTGCTGTCCGGAACGAAATATGTTGGACAAATTAAGCCCACAACCGAGTTCATTAAGGACAACATGTTGACCTATGCTAATTTGAAAGGCGAAAATACGGACGAACTGCTCAAGGGTCACTACGTCTACATTGATTTTTGGGTAGTTGCTCCAATTGATGGGTACAAGCTACGAGTCTCTACAGGAGATGACGGAGCAGGATCATACGTAATTGACCTGTTAGATGCTGAGCCTGTGGTAGTAGACGGGCAGGTTATCTATGGCATGACAGGCGTTAACCAGCATGCGGCGGCGTCTATGAGAGTCGGTTTCCTGATTAATCAGGATGCGTTGGTGGACGACACCATGTTGCTGTACTCCAAAAGTGAGGGCTTCAATAGCTCATATAGCAGGCTTCAGGGCGTGTATGCCGAGACTGGTAGTAGTGCACTATATAGCAGTGCGACACGTTTTACCATTTATGAACCCAATGGAGATTTGCACCCCGCGGGGTATTTAACATCTAACGGGATGACAGTAGCCGATGGCCAATATGTGTTGACTGAGCCTCTGGGGATAGGAGGGATTGCTACAGACATCGGCGACAGACTCACAGTACAGCTAACTAATAGATGGAAGCTAGCTGAAAATTCCGGAGAACCTTTGATTTCACAGATGTTTCAAACATTTGTGGCAGGGAAGAGCCTGGATAGAGAGAATGGCATAACCCTCAGAGATAAGTTTATGGAGGAATGGTTACAGTATCAGATCCATCCATACGTAAACAAAGGAAATTTCGTTGGAAATACAGGAGATTTGTACAGTGTAGCTGGATCAGACAAGCTGGCAACGTCAAATGAGTTAGCACATTTAGCACAGAATGGCGCAACAGAGGATGTATTTTTGACCGAACTACAGGGGGGAGTCCCGCAGAGAGTGCGTATGTTTGTGTGGCTGGAGGGACAGGATGTGGACTGCGTCAACTCCGCAGCAACAGGTAGCTTTGCCATCAGCATCGAGCTGGCTGGTAGCAACAAAAAGTAATAAAGAGCAAGCATTGTAGGTGTACTAACATGCGACAGAATAAAGTCGGATCTAAGGTTGGAGCCTCCCTATCTACATTGGTGCTGGTAATGGCGGTTATTATGTTTGTGACCGTTATTGTTCAGGTATCCAGCAGCGGATATGTGCAGGTTGGAGGGTACAGCCTTTTTAGAATAGTGACTGGTAGTATGGGCGATACCATCCCGGTGGGAACGCTGTTACTGTGCAAGTCAACTGAGATTGAGGACATCGAGAGGGGAGATATAATCTGCTTTCGATCGTATAACCCACAGATATTTGGTCAAGTTGTCACCCATAGAGTGGTAAATGTTATAGAGGGAGATGACGGCCAGGTAGTATTGGAGACCAGAGGTGATGCCAATCCCTCGGCGGATATCGAAAAGGTTACTGCCAGCAATTTGATTGGCAGAGTACAGAGCTATAAAAAGGACGATAGTATTATGGTTTTGTTAGTAGATGTATTGACTGATAAGATTGGATTTTTGATTCTGATCATGTTTCCAACGTTGTTGGTAGCAGGTTTTATACTGCGTTCCTGTATAAAAAACATGAGGAAAGAGATTGACAAGGCACTAGAGGCCGAAAAACACCAGCATCTGTACACCGATGAGGAGTACGCGGATATGCTACAGCGTATCAGGGAAGAGGTTGCAGAGGAAATTAAGGATTTAGTAGGGGAAAATAATGCTGAGGAGACAGGAGACTCCAAAACTGAATAATCCGATAAAGAAACTTCAAAAAAAGGTTATGTTGCAGGCAGCCATAGCCATTTGGACCATTATCATTACGTTCGCACTCATATTTGGAATGAGTGCCGCTTGGTATACAAACATTCTGCAAACATCAGGCCTTCAATTTCAGGCAGAGGCGTGGGGCTTTTCTGGGCAGGTAATGGTATCGGAGGAGTCTATAGAGGCTGGACCGGGAGATTCTGGCATTATTGGAATCACTGTGTCAAATGATGGTGAGGATATGGTGGATGTGTCGGTTCACGTGTCCAAGGCACAGATGGTAGAACCCATGAAGCAGCGACTTTATTTCTACGTTGAGGTTGAGCAGGAGCGTAACGGAGAACAGATGACAAGGGTCTACATCAACACCCAGGATTATTACACATACTCGATACTTAGCTATAGCGATCTGGCTCTTACAGAAAATAGATTTAACGATGCACTGCTTAAGTGGCAGTGGGTGTACGATATGGAGGGTTATTACTTCCTTGGCACAGTCGCCCAGAGTGATGATGACTCCAGAAACGTTGTTGCTAATGTGGAGGATTATCTTCGCCCAGTTGAATATGATTTAGATTCTGCAGAGTTTAACGATGGCCTTTTAACAGAGGCAAATGGCATGACTACGGGAGAATTTCTCTCTCAGTTGGGGGCTACAGACGGGTACGTTGGTGGCATAACCCCATCCAAATGGCCAGGATATTATCAGGTAAGCGTGGATGAAAACGGATATGGAGTATGGGTATACCTCTGCACGTGGGCAGAGATTCAACAGGCCACTACCTATGATACAGAGTTAGGCAAGGCTGCGGCTGAAGCTTTAGAACAGGGAATCTCCAGAGAAAATTATGTGGCACGACTCACCCTAGTTGGAAATGTTTCCAGCGGTGAGTTTCAGGAGGTTGCTACTCCAGATGAGTTAGCTACAGCCCTTAACACAGGTGGGTTGATAACTTTGACTCGCGATATGGAGTTGTCAGAGACAATTGTAGTTAATACAGGTAGTAAGTCGGTGCTGGATTTGAACGGATGCACAATAACGGGCACAACCACTTCAGCCGTTATTGATCTTTCTGCTGGATCCAACCTCATAGTTTTAGACGGAGAAATTCTTCCTGCGGCAGGAGCGACCCACGTAATTGATGTAAGCGGTAGTGAGTTGACTCTTAGCAAGGTCAATATTCTTCAAAATGGCAAGTATGGTGTGTATATTTCTGACTATAACAGTACTGTGGATTCCCGCGTCAGAATATTTGACAGCACCATTACTACGTCCAACTGTTCCGTTTACGCCTGGGGTAATGGCTCATCCAGGGACGGATATACTCAGGTGATTATCGAAAACACCACCATGACCAGTGATTACATCGCCATTGCAGGAAATGGTACGGCGAGATACTGGGGCACCGAAATGCAGATATATCAGTCAAATATAACAGGAAAGTATGCTGCTATTTACCAGCCTCAGTCAGACAGTGTTTCCAGAGTTATAGAGAGCACATTGTCAGGAATTACTGGTGTGGCTATTAAGGGCGGAGAATTGGCAGTAATTAACAGTACCATCATGGGAACAGGAACGCTAGAACAGATTCAGGAGCCATCCTACAACAATAGTGGATTTTCTGATACTGGTGACGGTATTTACGTGGATTGCGGATATGGTCAGAACATTGATGTTACTATTACTGGAGAGTCCACTGTGGTTACTAGTGCCAATGCTAAGGCCATAAGGGTTTACGAGGAAAATAGTCCATATGCTAATGTAATCGTAACAGGTGGGGCATTTTCGTCGGATGTAAGTGCATTTCTAAAAGACAGGTTTTCCTATAGTCCGATAACTGGCAAGGTAACCTACATAGGAGGCATCAATGAGTAAAGTAAAGCTTGTGCACAGGACTGTGGTGATGGTATTAGCCCTTGTGTTGACTATTTCGGCAACTATTGCATATGCCAGATATCGAGAAGAACTGGAGGCGGATCAGGGTTTCGCAGCCAGGCCTTTGGAACTGGTTAAACTTGATGCAGGCCAGTGGCAGTACGTGGATGGTAAGTTTACCATGGAGTTTACAGTGGAGAAAACGGTGGAGGCCTGTAGAGTTTATGTTGCGGTGTCTCAGGGAATGTCAGCACCGGATGAGGTAAAGATTGAACTGACCACTCCCACTCAGGAGATCCTGGATTACACAGTTCTATACGAGGAAATATACCGTGGCACAACATTGTATGGCATTTTTGGCCCAGGACATGTGTACAGGTTCACAAATGGAACAACCGATCAAGAGCTGAATTTCAGTCTGATTGCTGGAGAGCAATATACTATTTCGGTAGAGGGATTGGACGCCGCAACACAAGAAGATTGCCTGTTGCGGGTCTTTGTAGAAGGCATTAAATAAGGAGCGTTATTAGCCAATGGGCAAGGGTAAATACAACTTAATATTTTCCAGTGTTGCATTGGTGCTGGTTTTTTCGATGTGGTTTGTCGTAGATAGCTCATATGGCAGACAGATTAATTGGAGCTCCGTAGAACTGATGTACATGCCGCTTGAAACTGAGGAATATCACAGCGACTGCCTTTGTTTGGGCGGACAGACTATAGCCATGTCCAATTGGGGCAGTGAGCAGAACCAGAAAATTGTAATTATCAACATTACTGGGCCGCTTATGGGAGAGGTGTCTACAGAAGAGGGAAATGCGGCTGTTCTGGTTAGTTTAGATGATACTACAGCTATGCATTTGCAAGCAGAAATCTTTGTTTCAGAGGATACTATTCAGTTGACATTGAGCAGGTCAGAGAACGCTCCTGGTCTTCTAGAGACAACGACCATGAACATCCATGTGGAATGGCATGGGCTGGAGGGAATTGTTTCATTTGCAATGGAGCCATATGGTGACGTTGTTGAGGATGAAATTGCAGATGCTGAGGACGAGCAGACATCACTGGAACAGGAGATTACAGAGGATATTGAGGATGAGACGTCACAGGAGTTAGAAATAACACAAGAACAATTGGAGAGCCCAGAGCAGCAAGGTGGTAGTGTGGTGACAGGTCTGATTCCAGTTACATCTCACGATTCCATGGACATAAAGAGCATGGTTGCACATTTAAAAATTAATGTAGATACACAGTCTGACTTTATGATCACATTCTTGATAAATGGCACAAGATTGGAGCGTGTGAGATGGAGTTTGGATGGTGAGAACTATACTTTGCTGTATGACATGAACGAATTGGTGATTCAATGGCCTTATGTCGATGAGTGGGATGGAACTCTGTATCTGGATTTTGGTTCTGCGCTGGAACAAGGTCAAACTCCTACCATTGTTGTGGAACCCGTCGGATATGAGCGATATGAGATAACGCCAGTACCATACGACGCTCCTAGCATACAGGGAGTATTTGTTAAACAAGCTGAGCTTCCTCATGTTGTGGATGTAGGCACAACATGGGGCACTGCAGAGCTTAGGATTGATTCGGTGCTGATACTGGATGAGAAACTACAACTTGTAGCGGATGATAGTATGGAGGCTAGAATCACGGAGAAGGGTGTTGTGCTTTCGGGTAGCAATATGGAGCAACCGCCACGTCCTGGAACCTACAGAATCAAGTATTCCTGGGTATGGAATAACGTTATAGTTGGAGCGGGAGAGTTTACAGTATTTCTTAATGGCTACTAAAGTATAGAGAATATGTATGTAAACAATGGGATGTGCGTAAAACAAAAGATGTTGTGTCGAATTTTGTGGATTTTTGTGCTCAAAAATCTTGCACAACTTGTAGCAGAAGGCTATAATTATCTTAATTATGAAACAAAAATTTTATAATACAAAGAAGAGGACTAAAATGAACAAAGCAAGCTTACTTAAAAAGATTGGATCTTTAGTGATGGCTGTTGTTATGATGCTGAACGTGTTTGTTCCAGCATTGGCTGCAGATTTTTCCAGAAGCAACAAAGGTCCGTCATATGTTGCTCTCGGTGATGGAGTAACATTGGGACTAGAGTTAGACGATCCGAACACTCAGTCATACCCTGCTCTTGTTGCAGCTGCACTGGCTGAGGCAGGTCTTATTGATGATGCAGAGGACTACTACGTTCATGCAAACAAGAGATACCGTGTAGAGGAACTGCGTTATATTTTGGATTCAAACTATGATGGAGATGCATATACACAGACAATCGGTGGTATTTCCACAACACGTCGAGACAAGCTTGTTTTGAACAATGTGGTAAATGCAGATGTTATTACACTTAACATAGGTGTCAATAATTTTTCTACATACATTGTTAACCAGTTGATGCATTATCTGGAGAACGATGGCGATGTGTTGTACGAGTATAGCTTTGATGCATTTGCAGAGGCAGATGTGCAGCAGTCTATCACAGATATCAAGGCTTCTGTAAAGGATTTGTTATTGTCTGCAGCAGATGACAATGGCGATATTGCTATTGATATGATTGATTTTGTAGCTGAGGTTTCTGCATACACAGTTCTTAGCTATGTTACCAACTTCAATGCATTGATCTCAAAGATTTATGAGCTTAATCCAGATGTTCAGCTCTATGTTATTGGTCTCTATAACCCTGCAGAGGGCGAGGTTATGACATATGATAAGCTGGTTAAGGATGGCGAGCCTATTGAACTTCCTATAGGTGACTTCTTTGGTGCAATTACAGAGATTGCCAATGCTTACATTCAGATAATTGCTCCTCGTGCATTCGACTACACATATGTAGATCCAGGTGCACCAGAGCTCTTAATTGATAGGATGGGTAATACTTCTCTCACTGATGAGGAGCGCATTCCTAATGGCTTGATTTATGAACTGGCAGAATTGGCTGGTGAGTCTGCAATTGATGAGGTTGTTGAGATTTTTGCAGATTACGGCATTGAGAAGACTACGTATGAAGCACAAGAGTTCTTAGACGGATTGCTTGAGTGTAGAGGAGAAGAAGAGCGCAAGGCGTTTATTAAGGGAGAAATTGAGAACGAGGTTGTTAAGGAGGTTAAGGAGACCTTTAAGACAGAGTTGCTCAACTATTTAGGACAGTTTGCTAATAATACAGATAATATTCTCGATGAGAACGATATTACAGATTTACTTGCAGATCTTGAGGCAGTAGCAGGTGATGCTGATGCTATGAGAGAGGTAGCAGGGGACTTTGTAGATGATATAATTTCTGATCCTGATTTGCAGAATCAGGCAGCAGCAAACGTTATTTATGGATATATCGAGGAGTATGGACTTTCTGGATATGTTACAGTAGATAACGTAGTTGAACTTTTGGACAACCTTTCTGTCTGCGCTAATGAAGCAGAGAGAGAGGCTGTTGCAGATGCATGGGTTAAGGACCTTGCAGCAACAAAGATTGCTGAGAAGGTACAGGGTATTGTAGGTGATTCCAATTATTCAGTTGAGGATGCCAGGGATATGCTCGACGCGATGGATGCAGCAGCAGAAAAGGATAGAGTTGCTGTAGCTAGAGAGTACTTGTATAAGGATGCATTCCGTGATTACATGGCAGCTAAGATTAAAGAGGCATATGATGGTAATGGCCTGACCCTTACTAACTATGCAACTTATAAGGACTTTGCAGACGCAATTGAGAATGCGGATGATGCATCTGTAGTTGTACGTGCCGAGATTCGCGCAGCAGCAGCAAAGGTTGCTGCTGACGAGATTGCTGCATTGAATATTTTTGGTGCACCTCTCACAAGTGGACAGATTGCAGAGTTGTTCCAGCACCTTGATAATGGAACCAAGACTATTGACGCTTGGGTTCTCGATATGCTTAAGGCTCAGGAGCCACTATACTGGGAGGTTCTGTATCCAGTTGTTGGTGGTCAGATTGAGGATGCTCTTTTGAACGCATATAACCAGTATAGCGATGCAGCAGATGTAGCCGAAAATGCTGTTGAGAGTTATATCGATGGTTTAGATACAGCATCTGATGCATTCTCAGAATTCGCATCTATCAAGGAGAGCGTGGTTACTGAGATCCTCAAAGTCTACGAGGAGAACTATGTTGATGGCGAATTGAATCTTGGCAATTTTGCTGACTTCAATGAGCTTAAGAATACTGCCGTTGATAAGATTGTTAACGGATACGATGAATACGTAAAGGCAATCGACGCTGCTATGGGTGCAGCTGATTCCTTTGACGAGTACTTGGATCCTGTTTACTCACTGTTAAAGGATCTTGCAGAGATCGAGGTTATTAGCCTTAACGACCTCCTTTCAGTTTCCGAGAAGACTATCAAGGGCGGTCAGTCCTACATCTCAGATATGGTTGATAATTTGTTGACAAACCAGACGCTGGCAGATGATGAGATGACAGTTGCTTATCTTGCACTTAGATATTATCTCGCAGATTCTATGATGCTTCTGCCAACAGCAGATGGTCATGACACAATTGCAGACCGTGTTGTTGCAGCAATTAATGGCGAGGATATGTCCTCTACAGCAGGTAACTTAGCTAACAAGGTTATTGACCTTGGAATTGATATCTATCACCTTGCAAAGGAATTCCTTAAGAAACCTGCTACAGGTTCTGGCCAGGCAACAACACTTATTAACCCAGATGCATATGTTGCACTTGGTGATAATGTAACAAGTGGTACAGCACTTTCTTCCGGTACAAAGACTTATGTACAGCTTCTTGCTGATGCATTGGCTATGGAGTTTAACGATGTAGCTGATTATGACGATGACAAGATTAATAATCTTGCAATTAACGGCATGAGAACAGAAGAGTTGTTAGCCATTGTTACAAATAACTATAATGGTGATGCTTATACAGCAGCTAAGTTTGATGTTGCTAGCATGAGAGCTAAGTATAAGGCAGCAATTGTCGACGCAGAACTTATTACAATTGAAATCGGCATTAATAACCTTGTTACATTCCCGATGACTCAGGCATTGCTTGCCTACAATGGCCAGGATGTATATGAAATGGATTGGACTCAGTATTTCTCTGAGAGCAGAGTGAATAAGGTATATGCTGGTAGAGATATGGTTATGGATTTGCTTCTCTACATTGCAGACAACGCAGACAGCAGAGTAAAGCAGGAGACAGGTAAGTCTGCATACGATGAGTGTGTAACTGCTCTTAACACACTGTCTGTAGCAATGGAGTCCTTTGCATACGGTGTTCTGGGTTATGTTGTTAACTTGGATGCTTCTGTAGAGGCAATTGCCGAGATGAATCCTGACGCAACAATCGTTCTTGTTGGATTCTATAACCCATTGGTTGGTACAGAGATTGATTACGAGCGTACATTTAATGTTGCAGGCAAGAACATCGACCTCGATGTTGATATTAATGTATCTGCCCTTGCACAGAAGGTAATTAATCAGGCAAATAGATTCTTGACAAACTATGTTGGTTTCCTTGCAGATGATGTTACAGCAGCAAATGACGACAGCCGCATTGTTACTGTAGGCATATCTAAGGCAGATCTTTGCATTTCTGATTCTAATGTAAGCAAGAACTTGGCAGATTTGAAGAACTGGAAGACTGTATCTGTTTTAGGCAAGAATATTACAATTAAGGTTCCTGTTTACTTGTACGAGACACTGAGCACCGGAGGATCTGCACTTCATCCAAATGCAACAGGTCATGCATATATTTCACAGCAGATTCTTAATGCTTTGGATTATGAGATTCATGCCGATGTAGTTGTTGATGATGACTGGAAGTACTATGGCGACGCAGATCCAGAATTCACATACACAATGGATGACGAGTCCAGCTTGTATGACATCATTGTGGAATTCCAGAGAGAGCAGGGAGAGAATGTTGGTAAATACACTATCTTCGCAGACGTAACTGAGAATTCTGGTTACTATGAGGTGGATGTAGAGACAGGTGTCCTTGAGATTGTAGCTCGTCCAGTAAAAATTAATGTTATCATTGAAAATGGCCTAATTAAGGACGTTGAGTTCGATGATGATGTTCTTGCCAGAGAGGGCGTTGATGTACTTAACATTCAGTATGCTAACGGAGAAGTTACATACGACAACGATAACTACGATGTAGAGATTGTTGTAGATGAGACTAATGGTACTATTAAATACAATGGTTCTACGTTGTCTCTTGTAGGCGAAGTGTTTATTAACTCTTACTTTAAGGTATCTGGTTTTGACGACGTAGATATGTCTACTGACAGTGGTATGCTTATTTGGTACAGCGAGCCTAATCTTGAGGATGCTGTTATTACTAACACAGCAGCAATTAACAAGGTTGGTTTGGTGAAGTCCGAAAAGGCAAGCTGGGGTTGGGGTGCTCAGACCGATGGATTTGCAGCCGCAGAATATGCAGATGAAATCTATATTAGAGGCTACATCAAGGTAGGAGACAACTACTTCTACAGCGAGCTTAAGGAGTTCAGTGTTCAGGATTATGCTGAGGCAATAATAGCCAAAAATAACGAGCCTGCTCTCGTTGATACGTGTATCGCACTGTTGCACTATGGTGCAGAGGCACAGATTAGATTTGGTTACAATACTGGTGATCTTGCAAATGCAAGTATTGTAGCTCAGTATCCGCCTGAGAAATGGAATGATGAGTTGTTAACAGATTTGGATCAGGTAAATACAAATATTGCAGGATCCACAGAGGTTGAGCATAAGGGTAAGACATTGTCACTTAATGCCGCAACTCAGATTAATTACTATTATACATTTACCGGTGAGGCAACAGAGTACAAGCTTCTTGTTTGGAATGATGTTAGTGGACAACTTACAAAAGATAATGTATCATATTCTGTAGATATGGAGCTTCAGGCAAATGGATGGTATAAGGGTAAGTCCGATATTTGTCCAGCAGCGCTGTATTCTAAGACAGTTTTTGCATGTGCATACTTTGTAGATGCTGAGGGAAATGAGTATTACAGTGATGTAATTGCATTCAGTCCAGAGGAGTATACAAGTAGTGTTATCGAGAGAAACACTGTAGATGCAGAGGTATGTAAGAAGATGGTTATCTTTGGCGAATATGCTAGAATCTATTTTGGTAAATAATTTTTAGGAGGTATAGAGATGAAGAATTATGAAAATCCTGAGATTGAGGTAATTGAGCTCGAGACTGAGGAAGTTATGGTTAACGATCCTTGGGAGACAAGCACTCTCGTCTAATATGAATTTAATACCCCCCAGTTTAATGCTGGGGGGGATAGTTCTATTTGGGCACTATATTATTTCTTCTTTGTTGATTTATGGGTATTTATAGGATTGCAGGACTATATGTTGAAATGGACAGCTTTGGCAGAACTCTGGAACAGAGCAGACCATATCAGATTTCTGGTTGTCCTGAGGTTGATATTAAGATTCAATCCAATATTTCTTATGTTAAGAATTTGCTTCCGCGATTGTCAGATGACGATTGCGAATATTTAGCCACTGGCAAATCCTTTTATACTCAATTGCTTGATTATAACGGGATGATGCTCCATTCTTCTGCAGTTGTTGTTGATGATAAGGCATATCTTTTTACAGCAAATTGTGGCACAGGCAAATCTACACATACCAATCTTTGGCTACAGGTGTTTGGTAAGCGCGCTTATATTATCAATGATGATAAGCCTGCGTTGAGGCTAGAAGATGGAGCCTGGTATGTATATGGTACTCCATGGAGTGGCAAATATGATATTAATGCAAATAAGAGAGTTTCCCTTGCTGGTATAGCATGTATAGAGAGAGGGGAGACAAATCATATAGAGCCATTTGTTGGAATAGAGGCAATTAGTGCTATTTTTAAACAAACAACTAAGTCTACAGAGGCAATACACCGCACTAAAATATTGGAGTTGATGGATTTGTTGTTGTCTACAGTTCCCGTTTGGAAGCTTAGATGTAACATGGATCCAGATGCAGCTCGTGTATCCTATGAGACTATGTCTGGTAATAAATTGGAGGCTAATTAATGAGGATTAAGGAAGGATATATTGTTAGAGAGGTAGCAGGAAAGACTGTTGTTCTGCCCACAGGCAACGAATTAGACCTTACTAAGATGATTACCCTCAATGATACTGGCAAATTTTTGTGGGAGCTATTACAGCAGGATGTAGATGAGGCAACATTGGTTGCAGAGATTCTAAAGGAATATAATGTAGATGAGGCTACTGCAGCAGCAGGAGTATCACGCTTTGTAAACAAGCTACAGGACAATGGACTGCTTGTTTGATAACGAACTTCGCCTGGAGCAAATAAGGCCCCTAATCGACGAATTTTTAGCCCAGGGCAAGCCTGTAACCTTCGCCCCTCGAGGCGTTAGTATGCTCCCTATGATTCGACAGGGAATTGATCGTGTAGTGCTGGAGTCATGTGTGGGAAAGCTCAAAAAATATGACATTCCCTTGTATCAACGAGACGATGGCAGTTATGTTTTACATCGTGTAGTTGGTGTTGGCGACACATACACGTGCATCGGCGATAACCAGTTCCAGTTAGAACATGGTGTTCGCCATGATCAGATAATCGCTAATGTCACGGGATTTTACCGTGAAGATACATATTATTCTGTTTCAAACCCAGCATACCGGCTGTATTGTCGTATGTGGTGTTGGAGTAGGTCGATCCGTGGCTTCTGGCGCCGGGTTAGATCCCGACTCAGAAGGTGGATTAGATAGAGAGGAACAAATTATGACAGATACCAAGAGATATATCAAAGAGTTAAAAAGGGCTCTGCCTGGTATTAAGGAAAAGATTGTAGCTGTAGCTTTTATGCTGCTGCTTTCTCTTGTTATGATGGTAGCTACCAGCTACGCTTGGTATACATTGTCATTTGCTCCAGAAGTTAACAATATTACAACAACAGTATCGTCCAATGGTAACCTGGAGATTGCTTTGTCCGATTTGGACGGCCTAGCCCCAGATTCATCTGCTGTGGGCGATTCTTCGTCTAAACAAGGAATAATGGCCGCCAACCTCACATGGGGCAACCTTATTAATCTTAGTGGAAATTACGGTATCGAAAACTTAATACTACGTCCTGCCACATTCACCACAAGCTCAAAGTATTTTCTTTCCAGCGTTTCCTATACTGAGGGTGGACGCGTAGAAGGAGAAACAACAAACTTTGCATTTACAACATGGAAAGTAACAGATGCATTGATGGGTTATCACGACTTTGTCGTTCCCAGCGGGCCTGCTTTTGGTGTGCGCGCTATTTCCTCTGTGGGATATAGCGGAGCGGGACAGGAGATTCTCCAAGCTAAGTTGGATGCGGCTAAGGATAGATGTAAGGTTGCTACGGATGGCTACGATTCTACAATGAAGAATTCAACATATATAAATACCATTCGTGATATAGTTCAGATTTATTTGAATTATAACATGTATGATACTGTAGCCAATCACCCTGATTATGGTGGTTTTGTCGGATTAACAGGACTTAGTAAAGATAGCTCACTTACTAAGAATCAGGTTGTTGAACTTAATAACTTTTATAGATCATTGTACTATGATGCAGTTTATCCATTTGGTGATGCATTAGTTTATCTGGCTAATGTACATCAGTCTTTAAAAAACGCAGAGTATACAGAATATACCAGAGAGACCTTGATGGCAGCCACAGCAGAGGAACTCAAGGCCAGAGGTGTAGAATTAGGCGATGTATTAGTAAAGTATAAGGATCTGGATGGCCGTTGTCAGGAAGACTTAATAACAATGGCTGATTTTGCAACGCGTGCGAATAACGGAGAAAAAATTGAACTCAGAACAGAAACAAAGTTAATGGAGATTGTTAATCACCTGTTAGATATTAATTCTGTAATGATCAATAATGGTAAGGAAGAAAAGTCTGTACAGGCTATTATGACAGGTGGTCTTACCAATGCAAAGAACTTCTTAGATAATGTAAAAGATGGAGCCACTCTTCAAATCACAGCTATAAATGGTGATATTAAATTGTTCGAGGATCTAACCGGAGGTCGCATCGATGTGAACTTATATCCCATTAACATTAAATTGTCTGTTTTGATTATCACTACAGGTGGTAATAACCTTACAGGTCATTTGACTACAAATTCTAGAGATAACAAATTTCAGGGCCTGTTGATTAATACAATGGAAATGGATAGTAGTACTGCCAATAACATGGTGGCACAGGATACCTATGGCATGGTGCTGGATTTATGGGTACGTACTAATGCAGATAACTCCGTATTGACACTGGATGGCCTTGTTGCTTCTGAAACAATATATGAGCAACGTATGATTGTCTTGTCAGGAGAGGCCGTTTCCAGACCAGTATACTCCTATTTTAGGATTACTGGTGAGGAACTTAATGGAATAGAAGCGACAGAGGAAGTTCTAGTATATAAGGGTGATGATGGATACTATTACAGAGTATCAGACAGAGCACTAGTTAAGTTAGCTGTAATGCAAGATTATGAATATGAGGATGAGAATGGAGAAATTATCTCTGGCACAGCCCTTGTAGAAACAGATCCTATTACGGATAAGGATGTTACACCTAAGACCGATCCAAAAACAATTGTTAAGGGTTTTAGTGGTTCTAACCGAGTTTATGATGACCTTTATGTTGAATCCGGAGAAACTAGCGCAACACAGGGATCAGGTAGTTGTTTTGTTTTCTATGCAGATACTTCTGATCAGGAGAACAGCATAAAGGAAATGCTCAGAAATCTGAAGATTGCATTTGTAGATGCCAATGGTGTTTTGTTAGCAGATGCTGAGTTTGATGTTGATCATACATTCCCTGAGGGAGGAAAGTATACAGTTCCGATTGTAGTAACAAGTTCTGATTGTTCATTTGAGGATATTTCTGGAACAATAACTAAAGGAATTACCTCTTTAGAAAAGAATGTTGCAACAAGAATAAGTGTTGTTTTGTATCTTGAAGGTGAGAATCTTGACAACAGCATGGCAATGACAAACGGAAGTATTGAAGGAAAGCTGAATTTGCAGTTTGGTTCCTCTGTTGATCTGTCAGCATTGAAGAACACAGACGTTTCTATGCAGACTATTAGCTTAAGAGCCGAGATTAGTGATACATCCTTTACTTTCGATGGCACAGCAAAGAGCCCAAAATTAACTGCATATATTGAGGGACTTACTATTGGAGAGGGAACTGAGGTACAGGCTGTATTTCAGAGGAGAATTAATGACACTCAAGGATCACGTACAGACCCAGTTGTTTTAGAGAATACTTCCGGGACAACATGGGAGGGATACTGCAACTTCAATTTGCCTGGTACATATGTGCTTAGGAGTCTTTGGATTGCAGGAGTAGAATATGCCCTGTCAGAGGAGTATTGGATAACAGTTACTGTAGAAGGATTTGCAGTAGAATCCGTAACATTCTGCTCCGCCCCTGGAGAAGGGTTGGCCTTGACGGCGGATACTTCTGTCACGAGAAATGTTGCTGTAAAATTTGCATCAGAAATTATGCCTACAAGGGTTGCTGTGAAAATCGTTTCTACTGATGGCAGATATGTTACATGTTCACTTACATATGACCAAAATACAAGGCAATGGGTTGGTACCGCCAGATTTACAGCTAGTGGTATTTACACTATTACATATTTGGTAACTGGTATTGGCGAAGGAGCTAACTACATGGAGGCGGATACGGAGCTTGCTGCAAGTTTCCAGAACACTTTATCTGCTTATCTTGGATTGCAGGCACGAGTTCTTATTAACGATAGTGTTACAAATACAGCCTTTGACTTTAAAGGCGCACAAACATACGATGTTAAGGTTCAGATTTTGACGAACACTGGTACAACAATGGATACTCTGCCATACGATATAACTATTAACTATGGCAAGAGAGGATCTGATGTTGCAGCAAAGGGACTTCAGGCTACGCTTAAGTGGAGTGAAGGATATTATGTTGGCGAGTTTAATGTAGATAAGGTTGGTGTTTTTAATTTCACTCGGCTTATTGTTGGTTCAAATGTTATTACAAGTACCGTAAGTGCTCCATCTATTACAGCACGTTCTGTTGAACCGCCAGTATATGCTGGTTCATCGTCAGGCGATACGTATTTTGTGAGCAAGAACGAGTCTCTTGGTTTTATTGCACAGATTGATAATGCCGAGGGTGTAAATAGTGTACAGGCGGTCTTTAAGAATAATGGTACAGGAAGGACGTTTACTGTCGATGGCAGTGCAATCGATAACCAGGGCGTTTTGAATTATGTATTTGATGTGCCTGTTGATAATGGTTCCAGACATGGCCTATGGACTGTTGTTGAACTTCAAATTGAGGGCGTATACGATTTGAACGGAAATTACTATGGAACAGATGATGAAAATGCATTCGCAGATTATTATTCTCTTGAAGTAAACCATACGCTTAGAGTATACGAGGGGCTGAACATGGATATCAATGCAACTAGTGTAAGTGATGTCGAGTTCTTGCAAGAAGTAGATCTTAGCAATTATGTTGATAATCCAGATGGATCCAAGAATGGTTTGTGGATTAGCATTACAGAGAATAATGGATTTAGTTTGGCAGATGCGGGAGTTTCTATTAAGAGCATAGAGCTTGCATTAAAGCATAACGGAGATAGCGATGTCTATGGCGGATATACTATAGAGAATGGTACTTCTAATTATCAGTCAATAAGGTATAACTTCGCTAATCCTACAACAGGAAATCTGTATATTAATAGTCAATTTAAGACAGGGCTTGCTGGCACATATAATGGTACAATCAAGGTAACATTATCCAATGGAGTATCGTTCGAATACGAAGAGAGGAATGTTCTGACAATATCTTCTAAGACAAAGGTGCCAAATGTAAAAATTGTTAGCGCAAAGTATGCGTCAACCAGTTCAGGGTCAAATGCGACAGTAACGGACACATATGTAAAGGTTTACCACTATAAAGAGGAGACTTCCAATGGTTGCGGTGGAACAACGACAACATATCATCAACCATCGGTAACTCTTGAATTGTCAGGATACGGAAATGCTAATAGTGCAACTATTACATTCTCGTCAAGCAATGCTGCAGGTGAAGTTTATATGTATGATGGATCAACTCAGGTTAATACAGCTGTATGGTCCGGTAATGGAACAATCGTCAGAAACGTTGGTACACCATCTACGTCAAGTCCCGAGCCTGCAGGAGTGCTTGCTGGTAACAAGATTGTTTTGAAGGATAAGGTAGGTAGCAATTGTGATTATGTCGTTAATACAAGTATTACGATTGAAAATCCAAAATCTGAGTAATTGATATGAGCCTTGAACATTTATTATCCGTTATAAAAATAGTATCCATAGGGACAGCGGTAACGCTGCTCCCTATGATATTTATTATCAAATGGTACGGAATTAAGTTCTTTAAGCTTCCTTTAATTGCATTGTTTACGGCCGTGATCGGTACTACAGGGACATATGTCTGGTTCTTTATTGAAAACGGTTATTTTAAAGGCATATCATTTTTTGGAGCAGTGTTTTTTATTCCAATATCCTTCATGATTGGGACATACATGTTCAAAGAAAAAACATTGGATATTCTAGATGTGGTTGCTCCAGGAGTGAGTATAATGCTTTTTATTATGAAGCTGTGGTGTCTAAAAGAAGGGTGCTGTGGAGGCAGATTGCTAAAAATATCCAATTTTTGGTTCGAATTTCCCAGCCAGATAGTTGAAGGCATTAATGGCCTTGTGCTAATGACAGTTATCTTAATAATTGGGCACAAGATGCGTTACAGGGGGAAACTGTATCCTTTGCTTATGATTATGTACGGCGTCACAAGGTTTATATTAAACTTTTTTAGACAAGAGTACGCAGATCATATAGGCCTCTTACCTCCTAATGGAACTATATGGTCCATATTATCAATAATAATTGGTATTGTTTGGATTATTGGAATTAATAAGTGGAGGCAAAAACACTTATCTTTTTTGCAAATTAGCACATGAAAGGATTACACATGACACGCACATCACACAAAATAGCCTCGCTTATACTGGCAGCGGCCTTGCTGGTGGGCTATTTGTGCTGTTTTACGGTTGCTTTAGGTGCAGAAATGACTGGCACCTGTGGAGCTAACTTGACATGGTCCTTGGAGAGTGGAGTTTTGACCATTTCCGGCATAGGTGAAATGCAGAATTATTCCGAATCTAGCCCTGCGCCTTGGAGTCAGCATTCTAATCTCATTCAGAGCGTTGTTGTTGAAGAAGGTGTTACTGCCATAGGAAACATGGCGTTTTACAAATGCGACAAGTTGACTACCGTTTCTCTCAGTAGCACTGTCAAGGTTATTGGCGAATTGAGTTTTTCGGATTGCTACGAACTGGTTCAGATACAGATGCCTGCAGTCGAAAAGATTGGCTGGGCCGGTTTTTATAATTGTTGGGAGCTTAGGAATATCCGTTTGCCAAATACACTAAATGCCATCGGAGATAAGGCATTCTTTTGTTGTCAGAGGTTGGGTGGTATAACCATTCCCTCCAGCGTTACGATTATGGGAAACAGCGCCTTCGCATATTGCTCCAACCTGGTCTATGTAAACATGCAGGCCAAGCTGGATAGCCTCCCATATTGGACTTTTTATGGCTGCAAACTATTGTGGGAGTTGTACCTGCCGGATTCTGTTCAGAAGGTAGAGGACAGAGCTCTTTCGGAGTGTCCTAATCTGTATTTTGTGGACTATGGTGGTTCTGAAGAAGTTAAGCAGGAGATCCAAAAGCAGTTAGATGAGGAATGCACTATCGAGCAGAACCCTACGGCCAGGGAAGAGGTAGAGTATGTTGAGACAAATGGAGCACAGATAACAATTACTACTATCTATCCAGCAGGTAGTACAACATATCCAGATACCAATAAATATGGCACTACAATCAATGCAACCATTACGGATCAGACAGGATGGAGCGATCTGGTTGATAGCATCAACAGCGTGCTGGGCTCAGGTGTTACTCCAGAGATTATCGTTCAGGTGCAGGACAAAAATACCATTGACGAGGGCGCACTAAATGCTATCGCTGATAATGATGTTGCAGTTACAATTCACACGTCAGATAATGTTCATTGGGAAGTTATTCTCCAAGACCAGACAACTAACTCCCTTAAGGGAAGCCAGAATCTGGGCGTTGCCATTGTACGAAATCAGGCTGGCTCGTATGCCAATTTACTTGGCGATGTTGTCACCTACACTATTTCTCTAGGAGAAAATAGCTACAATACTACGGTCAGGTTGCCATTGGGCAAGGAAACAGCCAGGCAGGTTGCCACCCTATATGCTATGAATGGCAAAAAATTAGCCAAGCTGTGTAGTGTAATAGTTGATGATGATGGCATGGCCGCATTTAGCTTGGCTGGCACGACAGCTGGGCAGTATATTATTGCGCTGAATGTTAAGGATATACCGAGTGATGAGATTACAATTCCAAAGAGCCTTGCTTCGCAATATGGTATAGACTATGACGATTCCACACTTACAGATGCAAAAGGAAATAAGTATATAATAACTGGTACTGATAATAAGCTAGGAATTAGTTTGGGCACTTTAACGCTCGTTGTTGTGGGTGTTTTGGTAGGTTCCATGATTATCGTTGGTATAATAATGTTTATATGGAATAGACAGCAGAAAAAACGTGTGATACAAAGAGACTAAGCGTTAGATTGGTTGCTTATCTATACTGCTGTTGGCTGCTTGATAATGTAATATATTTTGAGAATTTCTGGATAATTATTTCGTTTACAAAACAGAATACATGTAGTATAATCGACCTTGCGCCAAATGGCGGGGATAATACTATATTGCCTCCATAGCTCAGTAGGCAGAGCGCATCCATGGTAAGGATGAGGTCATCAGTTCGACTCTGATTGGAGGCTCCACGAGACAAGTCTTAGGACTTGTCTTTTTTGTGCATTGTGATGAGGAAATGGGCTAAGATAAGGGAATAAAATTGTCGCTAAAACCACTGGTTTTGGGCGCGGGAAAATTGACTTAATATGGCGCAATGTATATAATTTACCTTGTATAATTTTGCGGAGTTGCGCCTAACAAAGGTGTATGCTCTGTATTTTGATGAGAGAAGTTTTTGTGGTAGGTTAAGGATTATGAGCTTTCAACCATTTGAAAATAAGGTGTGGCTAGCTACCCCCACCATGCATGGTGAGGAGATGAAGTATGTCCAGGAGGCATATGATACCAACTGGATGTCTACAGTTGGAGCTAATATCAACGAAATAGAGAGACAGATCTGTGAGAAGGTAGGATGCAGGTACGCGGTGGCACTTTCTTGTGGTACAGCTGCATTACATATGGCGGTTAAATTGGCAGGTGTTAAGCCTGGTGACAAGGTGTTCTGCTCAGATATGACATTTGCTGCAACACTCAATTCAGTTGTATATGAGGGTGCAGAGCCAGTGTTTATTGATACAGAATACGACACATGGAATATGGATCCAGTTGCATTGGAAAAGGCATTTGAACTTTATCAAGATGTTAAGGTTGTTGTACTAGCTAATCTCTATGGTACACCAGCTAAAATGGATGAGATTGTTGCTATATGCAATAAGCACGGTGCGGTTATCGTCGAGGATGCAGCTGAGTCCCTTGGTGCAACATACAAGGGTGTACAGACAGGCACATTCGGTGCATACAATATTATCTCTTTTAATGGCAATAAAATTATCACAGGTTCTTCTGGTGGTATGTTGCTTACAGATGATCTTGGGGCAGCCAACAAGGTTCGCAAGTGGTCCACTCAGAGCAGAGAAAATGCTCCATGGTACCAGCACGAGGAAATTGGATACAACTATCGCATGAGCAATGTTATTGCAGGTGTAGTTAGAGGCCAAATCCCTTATCTTGAAGAGCACATTGCTCAGAAGAAGGCTATTTACATGAGATACAAGGAGGGATTTAAGGATCTCCCAGTTATCATGAACCCATATGATGAGACCATTATGGAGCCCAACTTCTGGCTATCATGTATGTTAATAAATCCTGAGGCGATGTGTAAGCAGGTGCGTTCTGATAATGATGCCTGCTATGTAAAAGAGGCTGGCAAGACATGTCCAACAGAGATACTGGAGACACTTGCTAAGTATAACGCAGAGGGCAGACCAATCTGGAAGCCAATGCACATGCAGCCGTTGTACAGAATGCATGCATTTGTGACTAAGGATGGTAACGGCAGGGCAAGTACAAATGCCTACATTGCGGGGGTATCCGCTGATGTGGGAGCAGACATTTTTGCTAGAGGCTTGTGTCTTCCCAGTGACAATAAGATGACTCCTGATGAACAAGATAAGGTTATTGAGATTGTGAAGAGCTGTTTTAGGTAAAGAGTATTATTTTTACTATCTGGAGAGTTAAATGAATGTTTTAATTTTTGCACCACATAGGGATGATGAAATTATTGGTGTAGGGGGGACCCTTCTCAAGCGGAAGTTGGCTGGAGATACAGTGACTGTGTGCGTTGTTACTGCAAGGGAGGGGCAGGAATTGCCTCCATCCACACAAATTCTTCACAAACAGATGAAGGATTGTCATGAGTATTGCAATATTGATAAGTATATTGGTCTTCCATATGCTGCTAATGACCTGGAAAATGTTTCTAGAAAAGATCTTAATAAGGCTATTTTTGATGTAATTGTTTCATCTCAGGCTGATGAGGTATATTTGCCTTTTTGGGGCGATATGCAAAAAGATCATCAGATAGTTACAGAGGCAGCCATGGTTGCTCTTAGAGAGAAATATAATCATCCAGTTAAGAGGATATACGCTTACGAGACATTGTCAGAGACAGGCATTAACCTACCTACAGAGAGTCTTACCTTTATTCCTAATGTCTATGAGGATATTTCAGAGGTATTGGACCAAAAACTTGAGGCTATGAGCTTCTATAAATCTCAAGTCCATCCCTTTCCGGATCTCAGATCTCTTGAGGCGATTAAAGCTTTGGCTAAATTCCGTGGTGCTACAGTGAACGTAAGTTCCGCAGAGGCCTTTGTGTTGATAAGAGAGACAAAATAGAGGAGAAAAGCCTTGAGTTATAATAAAATTAAGCACATAATCGATTTCATTTTGGCTTTGTTTGCAATCCTAATTTCTTGGCCTTTTTGGATTATTATTGCTATCGGAATTAAGATATCAAGCAAAGGTCCGGTTTTCTATAGAGCTACACGTTCAGGGGTGGGTTTTAAAACGTTTACGCTGTATAAGTTCCGTTCCATGCATATGTATCAGCCAGAAACTCCAACTTCTGGTGAGGTGCGCGAGGGAGGATACATTGCTAACCCGAACAGAATTTTTCCATTTGGAAGTTTCTTGAGAAAGACTAAGCTTGATGAGATTCCTCAGCTAATTAATATCCTCAAAGGGGATATGTCTATCGTTGGTCCAAGGCCAATTACTGAGGCAGGTGTTATTAAGCATTATAAGGGTAAGTACGATTGTGTAGGAACAGTACGTCCTGGCCTGGCGTGTCTTGACAGCTTGTATGATTATGCGCACGGGGAACTGTTTGTTAAGGACGATGCTATATTTGATCAGAAGATTGCACCTGTTCGCGACTATTTAGCCTGGTTATACGTAAAAAACATGAGTATGCGTCTTGATCTGTATTGTGTTTTTAGAACCATTTATTTAATCTTTGTAGTTGGCATGTTAAAGAGACCCGAATTGCCATATACCAAGTTTGAAAATGAAGCTTATAACGCAACAGTGATGCTTGAAGTTAACTAAAGGAGTTTGAATGGATTTTTCTAAGTTGAGAGTACTTGTATTGGATGGAGGGGGAAAGCAGACATTAGCCATGATTCACGGCCTAAAAGAAGTAGGCTGTTATGTTGCTGTTGTTTGCTCCAATAAGTTTGATGTCTGTTATGTATCTAATAAGCCTGATAAAAAAATATTCAATCCTAGTTATGTAAGTCGCAATAAAGCCACAGTAGGTTTTATTTTATCCTTAATTGCTACGGGAGATTACGATGTATTGATGCCTGTTGGTGAACTCGGTACTAACTTTGTTACAGCCAATGAGCAGTTGTTTTCTCAGTATGTAAAGCTGGCTTGTGCTCCTAGAGATGTATATCTTATGGCATTTAATAAGCAGAACACTTTTGATGTAGCAATGGAGCAGGGTATTCCTTGTCCATATACAAGACATAGCAAACAAGACATAGAGGATTACCTTGAGAAGGCAAAGTTTCCTATCATTATTAAGCCTCGTAAGGGATTGGGCTCTATTGGATTCCATAAGTTCCGTGACGAGGAAGAGTTCCGTTCTTATCTAGCTAAACCTGATTTCAATGTTGATGACTATGTTGTGCAAGAATTCGTTCCCTTTGAAAATCGTATAGGCACAAACTTGTTTATTGATTGTAACGGCAATGCTTGTTCTTCTTATGCAGTAGACGTTTTGCGATGGTTCCCAGTTGATGCAGGTGCTGGTGTGTTGATCAAAACAGTTGATGCTCCAGAGATTCTTGATTATTCAAAGAAGTTGCTTAAGGCTCTCGGGTGGAGAGGATTTGCAAACATAGCCTTTTTGATTGATAAGAATACTGGAGAACCTAAGCTTTGCGAGATTAACGGACGTATTCCTGCAAGCGTTAAGATGGCATACATGTGCGGATTTAACGTTTCTAAACAGATGATCCAGATGATTTATGACGAGCCTGTTGAGGTTTATCCGGAGAATGATAAGTTTGGCCTTTATATTCGCCACCTTGATACAGACATGGCGTGGTTTTTTAAATCTCCCAATAGATTTAAGGCCACCCCCTCTTGGTTCAGCTGGAAGAACACCCAGGAGGTCATTTTCAGTAAGGACGATATAAAGCCATTCTTTTATCACTTCTTCCAGAAGTTCTTTAACTTCAATAAGATTATGAAAAAGAAGAAACACTAATTAGTAGGTACTTAAAGGTAAAGTAATGATTTATTTGATTTGTTTTTTAGTTTCAACCTTGTTTGCATATTTCGCAAGGAAAACAAAAAATCGATCTATGTGTGTGATGTTGTCAATATTTAGTATTATGACAACAGTTTTGCTTGCAGGATTTAGAGCAGTTACAGTTGGCATTGATACATCAAACTATTATGCTGGCTCATGGACAACTATTATGCGTTTTACTGATATGCCCTTTGGTAGGATGATTAGTACGTTCATGTCATCATACAAGGACGAAATCGGTTTCTTGTATGGCATAATCCTTGGAGTTACTGCTAAGTACACAGGCAACTTTAATGTGTTCCTAACGGTTGTTCACCTCATTATTATTACTGGTATATATATTGGATTCTTCCGCTTTAGAGATATTATTCCATCAGAGTTTGGATTGTTTGTTTTTTATTTGCTCTACTACGGTAATTCCCTTAATATTTTCAGACAATATTTGGCTATGGCGGTGTTGTTTGCTTTTGCCAAAGATATTTTTGAAAAGAGATATATACGATATTTTATTGTTGTAGTTATTTCTACTTTGCTGCATTCCACGGGCTTTTTGGGAATTTTGCCTATGGTTATTCATCTTGCTCTTTATTCTTCTAAGAGCGAAGAGAGTACACTTTTTAAGAAGGCTTTGGTTTGCTTGTTGATCATTGGTGGAACAGTTGCATTCCTCCCATTGTTCGAATACTTGGTTTCTAGTGGAATTTTAGGGTCCAGGTGGAATTATTACCTTGAGGCAGAAGAGGCGTCTTCCTACAAGTTGTCCTTTATGTTCATTTTAGTCGAGCTTGTTGCCATTGGAATATTTATTACAGGATATGTTAAGCGAAACTATAAGGCAGACTATTTCTTGTTTGCTACTTTAGCATATTTCTGTCTTATGCTTATTGCTACTAGCCTAAGCTATGGCAAAAGAATGGCCACATACCTTTCATGCATTAATATCATGTCTATTTTAATGCTCATTAAGAGCCAACCAACAAAGATGGAGAGGGCGTTTGTTAAATCGGGAATAATTGTAGTTACTTTGATTTATTTCGGATATGTATATATGTACAGAAATGCTAATGAGATATTCCCTTATATTGCATTTTGGAATTATTAGTAGGATGGATTTATATGGCGGTTGGTAAAAAAAGCTTTGTTAATAACTTCCTTTGGAGATTTTTGGAGAGATGTGGAGCTCAGGGAGTCACATTTATTGTATCTCTTGTTCTTGCGCGTATTCTTGGTCCAGAAGAGTATGGAATTATATCTTTAGTAACCGTTTTTACTACCATTATGCAGGTTTTTGTTGATAGTGGGCTGGGCAATGCTCTTATCCAGAAAAAGGATGCAGATGATACAGATTTTTCAAGTGTATTTTACTTTAATATCGTGTTATGCGTAGCGTTATATAGCATTATGTTCATTGCAGCACCATTGATTTCTGCATTGTACTCCATGCCAGAGCTAACACCGATCATACGAGTATTGAGCTTAGTTTTGGTTATTTCTGGGGTTAAGAACATTCAGCAGGCATATGTTTCTAGAAAACTATTGTTTAAAAAGTTGTTCTTTGCTTCTGTAATTAGCACCATAATTTCAGGTATTATTGGAATTGTAATGGCTGTTAGAGGATATGGAGTATGGGCTTTGGTCGCACAGTCTCTAAGTAATAGAGCAATTAGCACGATTCTTCTGGTATTTATTGTTCGTTGGAGACCTAGATTATTATTCTCTTGGCAGAGATTAAAAGGACTTTTGTCCTACGGATACAAGTTGCTTTTGGCTAAGCTTCTGGACACGGTATATAACGACCTTAGAACACTTATTATTGGCAGAATGTATTCCGCAACAGATCTTGGATTTTATAACAGGGGTAAGCAGTTTCCACATCTTATTGTAAGCAATATCAACACAACAATTGACAGCGTGCTTTTTCCAACCATGTCCTACGAGCAGGACAAAAAGGACAAGCTAAAGGCCCTTACCAGAAGGTCAATTGCCACAAGTACATATGTTATGATGCCAATTATGATGGGTATTGCAGTTTGTGCTAAGCCATTGGTTACTGTTGTTCTCACAGAAAAGTGGTTGTCAGCAGTTTTCTTTATGAGAATATTCTGCTTTACATACGCATTCTACCCAATTGCAACAGCTAACCTAAATGCTATAAAGGCCTTGGGGCGCAGTGACCTATTCTTGAAATTAGAGGTTGCCAAAAAGGTGGTCGGTGTAATCGCACTGTTATCCACTATGTTCATTAGCGTTGAGGCCATGGCATACAGCCTCCTGGCTACAAGCATTATCTCGCAGATTATTAACTCTTTTCCTAACAAATCCTTGTTGGAGTACAGCTATTTGAATCAGCTCAAGGACATGATGCCACAGATTGTTTTGTCAGTTGCTATGGGCTTGATGCTATGGCCATTTGAGCTTATGGCCCTTAATCCATGGGTACAACTCGCAATACAGATTCCACTTGGCGTTATGATTTATGTCACAGGATCCTACTGGTTTAAAATCGAGAGTTTTACATTCTTGCTTGAAACATTAAAAGGTTTTTTTGGAGAAAAAAAGAGAAGGAGCATGTAATGGGATACGATAGTCCAATGGTAAGTATTATCTGCAATGCTTATAATCACGACAAATATATTAGATCTGCTCTGGATGGATTTGTAATGCAAAAGACTAACTTTCCATTCCTGGTTTTAATTCACGATGACGCATCTACTGATAAGACAGCAGATATTATCAAGGAATATGAGTCAAAGTATCCGGATATTATAAAGCCTATTTACCAAACAGAGAATCAGTACCACAAAAAAGATGGAACAATTCGGAGATTACAGGCAGAGCGTTTAAAAACAAAGTATGTGGCAATCTGTGAGGGGGATGATTACTGGACGGATCCACTTAAGCTCCAGAAGCAGTTCGATTTTATGGAAGCAAACCCTGAGTATACTCTTTGCGGATGCAGTACATATTGGCTAAACATGTTGACTGGAAAAAATGAAAATCGCAGTCAAACAACAGAGGATAGGGACATTTCCTTAGAGGAGCTCCTCATTCCAGATAATAGGAGGCCGTTCCCAACAGTTTCATATTTTATGAAGGCAGAGATATGGAAGTCTCTTCCTGATTGGGGATTCCCAGTGGGAGATTTGCCGCTTACATACTATTGTGCCATAAAAGGTAAGGTTCGTATGTTGACGGATAACATGTGTGTTTATCGCTGGCAGGCAGAAGGCTCATGGACATCTAGAAATTTTGACGCCAAAAAAAGAGCGGAAGTTTGTGACAAGATGATTGCAGGCGTTGAGAGAATGAATGCCGATACCAATTATGAGTTTGATGAACTTTGCAAACGTAAGGTTACGGCTCTTAAGTACACTAGAGCACTTATGAGGCATGACTTTAAGGCAATTAAGAGTCCAGAGCTCATTGGAATCTACAAAAAACGTGATTTTATTCATCGTTTCTCCGATTGGTCTAGATGTACATTCCCTGGCTTATACAAGGTGGTTCAAAATATCCTTGGCAGAAAGGGATAACCCTTAGTTAAGAAAAGATAGAGGTTTGAAAGGATTAAAAAATGAAGGCAATTGTTGTAGCTGGTAGTTGTTCACAAATTGTTTTATTAAAGCATTTAAGAGAAAGAAACATCGAATCTGTTTTGGTTGATAACAATCCTAATGCAGTTGCGATTCCGTATGCAGATAAGTTTATTAGGGCAAATATCATGGATGTTGATGCTGTTAAAGAGATTGCGATTAAAGAGAATGTAGATTTTTTGATCTCAGTTTGCGCTGACCAGATTCTCCTTACTGTTGCTAAGATTTCTGAGGAGTTGGGACTTCCTTGTTATATCGACTACGATACAGCATGTATGGTTTCTGATAAGGGTCAGATGAAGAGGATTTTCAGTGAAAATGGGATTCCATCTTCCAAGCATGCATTTATGGCTGAAATCGAGCAGGATAAAATTGATGAAATGACATTTCCACTGGTTGTTAAGCCAGCAGATGCATACAGT
>JAZNEA010000098.1:0-33948 GCA_045588325.1 Clostridia bacterium | reverse complement strand
GGATTGGCATATGGCGGAGACGTTATTAAGCTCAAGGCAGGCCACAGGGGAGTTAACTACCCTGTCAAGAATTTGCTGAACGGTAAGGTTCTCATCACTTCTCAGGACCATGGCTATGCACTGGATGCAGCTACCCTGGAGGGCACAGGCCTTGAGGTAACACACATCAACATTTTGGACAACACAGTCGAGGGAGTAGCAGCTCCTGCAGATAGACTGGTTGCTGTACAGTATCGCCCCGAGGGAGCGCCCGGACCACAGGACAACGACCTGATGGCCAACTTTATCAAGACTATGGGGGAGGGTAAATAAATGCCTAAGAGAACGGATATTCACAAGATAATGGTTATCGGCTCCGGCCCGATTGTAATCGGCCAGGCCGCTGAGTTTGACTATGCAGGCACACAGGCCTGTTTGGCCCTTAGAGAAGAGGGCTATGAGGTGGTTTTGGTAAACTCCAACCCCGCCACAATCATGACCGACAAGACAATTGCCGATAAGATTTACATGGAGCCCCTGACACTGGAGTACGTGGCCAAGATTATCAGATATGAGAGACCTGACGCCATCGTTCCCGGTATCGGCGGACAGACAGGCCTGAACCTGGCCATGCAGTTGGAGCGCAAGGGCATCCTTAAGGAGTGCCAGGTACAGTTGTTGGGAACACCCAGCGACAGTATTGAGAGAGCCGAGGACCGTCAGCTCTTCAAGGATATGTGCGAGGCCATTGGCGAGCCTATTTTGCCATCTATTACAGCCAACAGTATGGAGGAGGGCTTGGCAGCTGCTGAGGAGATTGGATACCCAGTTGTTCTGCGCCCTGCATTTACATTGGGTGGCACAGGTGGCGGATTTGCCGACAATGAGGAGGAGTTCAGAGAAATCATGAAGAACGCCCTCCAGCTTTCTCCCGTACACCAGGTACTGGTTGAGAAGAGCATTAAGGGATTCAAGGAGATCGAGTATGAGGTAATGCGTGACAGCAATGACACCGCAATTGCCATCTGTAACATGGAGAACGTGGACCCCGTTGGTATTCATACCGGCGACTCCATCGTTGTGTGCCCCTGCCAGACATTGACAAACAAGGAGGCAGGTCTGCTTCGCGACAGCGCACTTAAGATTATCC
Source organism: Clostridia bacterium (assembly GCA_045588325.1). GTDB lineage: Bacteria > Bacillota > Clostridia > RGIG7378 > RGIG7378 > RGIG7378. The sequence goes on along the minus strand of JAZNEA010000098.1, from coordinate 32,819 downwards.
GCGAGCTCAAGATCGAGGGTGGTTGCAACGTACAGTTCGCACTGGATCCCCAGTCATTTGACTACTACCTCATCGAGGTTAACCCCAGAGTTTCACGTTCATCTGCCCTGGCATCCAAGGCCAGCGGCTACCCCATTGCCAGAGTAACAGCTAAGATTGCTGTAGGTATGACTCTGGACGAGATTCAGATATCACATATTCCCGCCAGCTTTGAGCCCACATTGGACTACGTGGTTACTAAGATGCCCCGTTTCCCCTTTGACAAGTTCACTGACGCAAACAACAGCCTGTCCACACAGATGAAGGCTACAGGTGAGAGCATGAGCATCGGCAGAACCTTCGAGGAGAGCTTGCTCAAGGCTATTCGCTCCCTTGAGATTGGCGTATATCACCTGCATATGAAGAAGTTTGATTCAATGTCCGTAGAGGATATGATGCAGTACATCAGAAATGCCACGGACGACAGAATCTACGCCATGGCAGAATTGCTCAGGAGAGATGTAAATCCAGAGGATATTGCAGATGCAACCAAGATCGACATGTGGTTCGTGGTAAAGCTCCGCCACATTATCGAGTTGGAGAGAGAGGGTGCTGCTCACCCCGGCGATCTGGACACGCTCCGTCAGCTCAAGCAGTACGGTTTCTGCGACAGAGCCATTGCCGACCTGTGGAACGTCAAGGAGCTGGACATCTACAACATGCGCAAGGACAACGAGATTCGTCCCTGCTACAAGACCATCGACACATGCGCTGCAGAGTTCAAGTCCTACATTCCATACTTCTACTCCACATACGCTGGAGAGAACGAGAGCGTAGTATCCGACAGAGAGAAGATCATCGTTCTTGGATCCGGCCCCATCCGTATCGGACAGGGCGTAGAGTTCGACTACTCCACAGTACACGCTGTTATGACTATTAAGCAGCACGGCTACGAGGCCATCATTATCAACAACAACCCAGAGACTGTTTCCACAGACTACACCTGCTCAGATAAGCTGTACTTTGAGCCTCTGACAGTAGAGGATGTTATGAACATCGTAGACATGGAGAAGCCCATGGGAATTATCGCCTCATTGGGCGGCCAGACAGCCATCAACCTGGCAGAGCCTCTCATGAAGCGCGGCGTAAAGATTATCGGAACAGATTGCGATGCCATCGAGCGCGCAGAGAACAGAGACTCCTTTGAGAAGGTTCTCCACGAGCTGGGCATTCCTCAGCCCAAGGGCAGAGCTGTCACCAAGATCGAGGATGGCGTTACTGCAGCAGCTGAGATTGGCTACCCTGTATTGGTCAGACCTTCCTTCGTTCTGGGTGGCAGAGCCATGCAGATCGTTGCCAACGAGACTCAGCTGCGCCACTATCTGCAGACAGCTGTAGAGATCGACGCCGACAAGCCCGTACTGGTTGACAAGTACATCATCGGTAAGGAGGTAGAGGTAGATGCAGTTTGCGATGGCACAGACGTATTTGTGCCCGGCATCATGGAGCTGGTAGAGCGCACAGGCGTTCACTCCGGCGACTCCATTAGCGTATACCCATCCTTTAGCATCAGCCAGAAGGTAAAGGACACCATCCTGGACTACACCAAGAGACTGGGATTGGGCATTGGCATCGTAGGCCTCTACAACATTCAGTTCATCGTAGACAAGGCAGACAACGTATACGTAATCGAGATTAACCCCCGTTCCTCCAGAACAGTTCCCTTCCTGTCCAAGTCCACAGGATACTGTCTGGCAGATATCGGTACTCTGGCTATCCTGGGTGTTTCACTCAAGGAGCAGGGCATCACAGAGATTTACCCCAAGGAGAAGGATCGCTGGTACATCAAGGTGCCTGCATTCTCCTTTGCAAAGCTCCGCGGACTGGATGCATACCTGTCCCCTGAGATGAAGTCCACAGGTGAGGCCATTGGCTACGACAAGACCATGACTCGTGCCCTATACAAGGCTCTCCAGGCTTCTGGCATGCAGGTTTCTAACTACGGAACAGTATTTGTAACTATCGCAGATGCAGACAAGGAGGAGGCGCTGCCCCTCATCCGCAGATTCTACAACCTGGGATTCAACATCGAGGCTACTTACGGCACAGCCAAGTTCCTGAGAGAGAATGGCATCCGCACCAGAGCCAAGAGAAAGCTTAGCGACGAGAGCGACGAGATACTGCAGTCCATTCGTCAGGGATACGTAAACTACGTAATTAACACCAGAGATTACAGCGCTCAGGCAGGTGGCATCAACGACGGCCACCAGATCAGACAGTGCGCAGTAGAGAACGGCGTAACCGTTTTCACAGCCCTGGATACTGTGCGCGTATTGCTGGACGTTTTGGAAGAGATCACTATGGAAGTTTCCACCATAATGTGAGGACAAAATGAAACAGGGAATTTTTACAATAGTAAGTAACGAGCTTCTGGCACCATCCGTATATCGCATGGTGCTGGAGGGCGACACCACAGGATTTACTACACCGGGACAATTTGCCGACATCAGCATTCCTGGCTTGTATCTGCGCAGACCTATTTCTCTCTGTGATATAAACGAGAACAAGTTGACCTTTATTTATAAGGTTGTTGGTGTAGGAACCGACGCCATGTCAGCCATGGTTCCAGGCCAGCAGCTGGATCTGCTCACCGGCCTGGGCAACGGATTTGACATCTCCCGCTGTGGAGACAAGCCCGTACTCATTGGCGGTGGAGTGGGAGTGCCTCCCATGTTCTACCTGGCCAAACAGCTGATTAAGGCAGGCAAGGATGTTACCGTCATCCTGGGCTTTAATACCGCGCAGGAGGTGTTCTACGCAGAGGAGTTCCGCGCAATCGGCGCTAAGGTTTATGTAACCACTGTGGACGGCAGCATGGGAACTAAGGGATTTGTAACAGACGCCCTCAAGGGTCTGGAATACAGCTTTTTCTACACATGCGGCCCCATGCCCATGTTCAGAGCCATCGAGGCTGTGGCGGCAACCAGCGGTCAGTACAGCTTTGAGCAGCGCATGGGATGCGGATTCGGCGCCTGTATGGGATGTTCTATGGAGACCAAAAACGGCCCCAAGAGGGTTTGCAAAGAGGGCCCCGTCATGGATAGGGAGGAGATTATATGGTAGACACCAGAGTAAATTTGTCCGGCTGGGAGCTGGATAACCCCATAATCCCTGCCAGCGGAACATTTGGCTACGGATACGAATTTGCAGAACTGTACGATATTAACTGCCTTGGCACGTTTTCCTTTAAGGGAACCACCAAGGAGCCTAGATTTGGCAACCCCACACCCAGGATCGCAGAGTGCCCCAATGGACTTATTAACTCCGTTGGATTGCAGAACCCCGGCGTAGAGGCAGTTATTTCTAAAGAACTGCCCAAGTTGGCCAAGGTGTTTAACAAGAAGGTTATTGCCAACGTCAGCGGATTCTCCGTGGACGAGTATGTGCACACAGTCAGCAGACTGAACGACCAGGAGCAGATAGGCATATTTGAGGTAAACATCAGCTGCCCGAATGTACACAACGGCGGCATGGCCCTGGGTACATCCTGCGAATCTGCAGCAGCAGTTACAGCAGCTGTGAAGAAGGCTACGGACAAGCCCGTTTACATCAAGCTCAGTCCCAATGTCACCGACATTGCAGCCATTGCAGGGGCATGCGAGGATGCAGGAGCAGACGGCATTTGCCTCATCAACACCCTTATGGGAATGAGAATTAACCTGAGGACAGGCAAGCCAATTGTGGCTAACAAGATGGGTGGATATTCCGGCCCTGCTGTATTCCCAGTGGCGGTCAGGATGATCTATCAGGTGTACGACAGAGTTGACATCCCGATAATTGGATGCGGCGGCGTAACATCTGCAGCAGACGTATTGGAGATGATGATGGCAGGAGCCACAGCAGTTCAGGTGGGAGCAGAGAACCTCATTAATCCCTATGCTTGCAGAGACATTGTGGAGGCCCTGCCTGCAGAGATGGCCAAATATGGAATAGAGAAATTAACAGATATAATTGGAGGTGCACACTAATGGGTAAGGATGTAATTATTGCCTGCGATTTTCCCAGCAGAGCAGATGTTGTGAGCTTTTTGGACAAGTTCGGAGACGAAAAGCCATTCCTCAAAATAGGTATGGAGCTGTACTATGCAGCAGGGCCTGAGATCGTTAAGGAATTAAAGGCCAGAGGACACAAGGTTTTCCTGGATCTTAAGCTACACGATATTCCAAACACAGTTAAGAGTGCCATGAAGGTTCTGTCTGACCTGGGCGCAGACATTGTTAACCTCCACGCATCCGGCACCAAGGCTATGATGGAGGCAGCAGTTGAGGGAGTTACACGTCCTGACGGAACTCGCCCTCTGGTTATCGCTGTAACACAGCTTACATCCACCAGCGAGGAGCGCATGAGAGAGGAACTGCTAATCAGCGAAACTCTGCCAAACACAGTTCTTAAGTATGCTGAGAACACCAAGGCAGCAGGACTGGACGGCGTTGTGTGCTCACCCCTTGAGGCTGGCTTGATTCATGAGAGATGCGGTGCAGAATTCCTGACAATAACTCCCGGCGTAAGGTTTGCAGACGGAGATGTGGGCGATCAGGTTCGTATTACTACACCTGAGAGAGCCAAGGAGATTGGATCCGACTACATCGTTGTAGGACGTCCCATTACCAGAGCAGATGACCCTGTTGCAGCCTGGAAGAGATGCTGCGCAGAGTTTATTGGATAAACTAAGTGATTATAGGAGAGACAAAATGAAGACTACAATTGCTAAGGATTTACTTAAGATTAAGGCGGTTTTTCTGAGACCAGACGAGCCATTCACATGGGCCAGCGGCATCAAGAGCCCCATTTATTGCGACAACAGACTGACTCTGTCTGACCACCAGGTAAGACTGGATGTGGAGCAGGGATTGGCACAGTTGGTTCGCGAGAATTACCCCGAGGTAGAGGTTCTCATGGGAACATCTACAGCTGGTATTGCTCACGCCGCTATCGTAGGACACCTTATGGAGTTGCCCATGGGTTATGTCAGGAGCGGAGCTAAGGATCACGGCCGTCAGAACCAGATTGAGGGCAAGCTACTGCCTGGACAGAAGGTTGTTGTTGTGGAGGATTTGATCTCCACAGGAGGCAGCGTTATCGAGGTAGTTGAGGTGCTGAGAGCTGCAGGAGCAGACGTTCTGGGCGTAGTAAGCATCTTTACATATGGCATGCAGAAGGGCCTTGACCGCCTTGCAAACGCAAACGTCAAGAACATCAGCTTGACCAACCTGGATACAGTGGCAGAGGTTGCCGTAGCAGAGGGTTACATCAAGCCTGAGGACAGAGAAAGACTCCTTAAGTTCAGAGCAAATCCATCTGACGAGAGCTGGAGAGATTAATCTGGAGTGAGCCATGAAAAAGAACCTGATAGACATTAGAGATTTTTCCATTGCGGAGATAGATAGACTGATCGGCTTGGCCAAGGACATCATCGCTCACGGCGAAAGGTATGCATCTGCCTGCCATGGCAAAAAGTTGGCCACGCTCTTCTTTGAGCCCTCCACAAGAACCAGACTTAGTTTTGAGTCTGCCATGATGGAGTTGGGTGGAAATGTAATTGGTTTCTCATCAGCCAGCAGCAGTTCTGCCTCCAAGGGTGAGAGCGTTGCAGATACAGCACAGGTTATATCCTGCTTTGCAGATATTATTGCCATGAGGCACCCCAATGAGGGCGCTCCCATGGTGGCATCTCTGAACGCCAGCATTCCTGTGATTAACGCAGGAGACGGTGGACATAACCACCCGACACAGACGCTGACAGACCTGCTCACAATCTCCCGCCAAAAGGGTAGACTGAGCAATATGGTTGTGGGATGCTGTGGCGACCTTAAGTACGGACGCACAGTGCACTCCCTGGTCTCCGCCATGTCTCGTTATGAGGGCGTAAAGTTTGTGTTTATCGCACCGGATGAGTTGCGCATGCCTGTTAATCTGGTTAAAGAACTGGAAGAGGCAGGCATTCCGTATGTGGAGACCACCTCTCTGGAGGACGCAATGCCAGAGTTGGATGTGTTGTATATGACTCGCGTGCAGCAGGAGAGATTTGCCGATGTTGAGCAGTATAATCGCCTTAAGGACAGCTACATTTTGAATACAGACAAGCTGACTGTGGCAAAAGGGGATATGATTATCATGCACCCACTGCCAAGAGTCAACGAGATTTCCGTTGCAGTGGACAAGGATCCCAGAGCTTGCTACTTCCAGCAGGTGCTCAACGGCAAATATATTCGAATGGCTTTGATTCTCACACTGTTGGGAATGGCACCCGAGGTTGCAGACTCTGCTGAGATAGGTGATGACGTAGTCAGATACCAGCAGGCTGTTGCCAATGCCAAGGAATATGGATTGCACTGCACCAGCAAGCGTTGCATCACCAGCATAGAGCAGGAACTGCCGCAGGCGTTTGAGCAGACCGAGGGTGGCCACAGATGCATTTACTGTGATAGGAAAGCGAAAGAAAAGTGAAAAGTGAAGAGTGAAGAGTGAAAAGTTTCGGTCGCTATGGTCTTGTGGTCATGATGGAAGCCGAGCTTCGTTAAGTGAAAAGTGAAAAGTTCAGGTAAGAGTTAAGAAAGTTGGATAACTATAAACTGACCATGGGCACAAGACACCCGCACTTATAACGCCTCACAAAAAAAGTTGGCTAGCAATTCGCTAACCAACTTTTTTATCTCTTATCTTTTAACTCTTAACTCCAATCTACCATCTTCTTCTCTTGGAGGGATCCACATATGCTGTGTGCCAGGCTGCTACATCGCGGATGGTCTGTCCCATCTGGCTGACGCCGGGGCGTGTCTTTGTGAGCATAAAGTCAATCTCGCTGTTGCTGGCGCCACCAATCCAGTTGGTTACGCACATTCCCAGCATATGCTCGTTCTCGATGAGGGGATGCTCTCCGGGAGCACCAGAGCCATATACCATGTTGCTCATGGCCTTAACGCTGTGGTTTGTCATAAAGCAAGAAGGCATTACGTCAAAGCCCTTTTCCATGAACATATGTACAGAGGGGAACTCGGTGGTCTCATAGTGCCAGTCAGTGATGATGATGTCCTTAGGAATCATGTCAACTGCAGGATATGAGCCGAAAATGTCGGCCTCCCATGTGTGGCCAAAGCACTCCTTAGAATCAATGAGTCTATCGCCCCACATCATCATGCGAACGCCACGCTTAGTCAGGTGGTCGTGGAGAATCTTAACGTTCTTGGCCATAAGCTCGTGACGAGGAATATCCTTACATGCTGGGCAGTGAGCCATTTCGAAGATCTCGTCCATTCCAACGTGGAAGTACTTGCAGTTGGTGGCGTCGATGAGCTCGTCGATTACGGGCAGAACGATGTCGTAAATGCCGGGCTTGTTACCACACCATGATGGAGTATAGAAGTTGTCCGGGTGAGACTCCTCTGTGTACTCAGGGGTCTCGTCATACTCGGGGTATGCCTGCAACAATCCGTTGCGCTCGCACTTCCATCCCTGGTGACCAAAGCAATTGAACAGGGGAACCAGCTGTCCGCCAGCCTTTGCGATGGCCTCAGCAGCCTCCTTGACCTGCTCAATGGGTACTGAACCGCCGGAAATCTCGGGATGGCACTTAGTAATAACGTTGTGTCCGATCTCGGCGATAAAGGTGTCGTATCCCATGGGGATGAGGTTATTTACTGCCAGTTCCACAAAGCCTGCCAGATCGCCCGGCTCCTTCATGTAGCAGTGGTATGCAAACATTTTAGGTGTCATAGAGTGTTCCTCCTTATTTATATATGTCTTGATTATAAGGGACAATGTAAAAAAAAGATATAGTTATCAATGGTCGCTGCAGAAATTATGTCTTCTTCTGTCTGGATGCCAGGCGAATGAACCCATATTGGATGGAGTACATGATAAAGCCGATGAGCAGGAACCCCAGAACGTATAGCGCGAGGAACGGCACATATGGCAGGACCTGGTCAATCATATTGAGCAGAGGCAGGGAGCACTCATAATAGGGGCTGATGTAGAACATATTAAAGGTCTCGTCTATGCCGCAGCCCTTGAGAATGTGGTACATGGACACATCCATAACCAGGGCGGAGGCACACAGGGCCACAAAGGCGACCGCGCCCTTGTAGTACAATGAGCGGTTGAACCTATGTCTTAAATGAACAGCGGTGAAAATACCCAGCACAATCTGCATACCATGGTGGAACATGGATTGGACATTGATACCGATCTCGCTGATGAATACGTCCTCGGGATATACATACGTGACTAACCCTCCAAAGAAGGAGAAAAAGCATATAAAAGCCATAACAGCATCTCTCAGGTGACCATCCTTGCCCCAGATGACCACGGGCAGGACAAAGAGGGGTGTGCCACACAATTGGTAAGGGAAGGCGTACCACTGATAATCACCTACGATAATGCCGTCTGACACGGAAAAGGTATACATGAGCTGCTTGTGAGTTTCGAAAAGAACCATGGCAACCCATAAGATGAGGACGATGCGACGGAAAGTGCGGTCGTCCGCATTGCGAAAACGGAGGCATAAGAGGGTGGTAGCAAGGACGATAATGCCCACCCACATAAAGTGAAACCAACCATAGCTGTGTGGTCTGGTCATGGTACTCTGCAGAAATGTTAGTAGATTAACCCAAAATTCCATATAGTCCCCCGCAAAACAAAAAGTCTCACGGTAGAATTATACTACAATATGAGAGAAGAGGCTGACGAAAGTGTGTCTCAAAAGTGCACAAAAAGCAAAGCGTTGTTTTGTGCACTATGCAGAAATTGGCTTTTTGTGCCGTTTTTAGCGTGTTTTGACCACAAAAAAAGGCGAGGTTTGTTAGGCAAAGGTTGACACTGGGTGGTTGCTAATGTAAATTAAAGTGTATACAAGCCCGTAAGGGCCATATTTGAAAGTGAGGAATACACATGAAGAAAATTTTAGCAATGCTGTTAGTTTTCGCAATGGCTATCACTATGGTTCCTATGACCATGGTAGGCAGTGCACTGGCAGCTGATGAGGTTGTAAACAGCTACGAGATGTCAGCTGCATCCTCATCCAGAAGTACAATTTATCTCAAGACAGATATCGCAAGCGGCGATGAGATTTCTTTCTATGTATATATAGGAGGATCCAGTAATCCCAGCGGACTGAGCATGTATGCCCGTGGAAACGGAACAAAGGCAACCTATAAGGGATCTAGCGAAGAGGTATACAGCGGTAAGTACATTACAGGTACAGGCCATGGTACCGCAGCCGGCGAGGAAGGTAGCGGATGGTACTACATAGAGTGCGTTGCACAGGCTGCTTGTCCTTCTAGCACAGGCTATGAGCTTTCTGTAGACGGCACAGATCCAGGCACAAACTATATTGCCGGAATCAAGGTTAATGGCGTAGAGGTGTCTTCCAGCGTGGTTTATGCCTCCAACAAGAACGATGTTCTTACTGCAAAGGCAATGAATATCCCCACAGATCTCAAGAAGATTGAGGTTGAGGAGGAGCCTGTGCTTCCCAGCATCTCTGGTATGACCGTTTCTGTTGGTCAGGATATTACTGTTAACTGCTATGCTAAGGATATTACAGAAGAGTATGACAATGTATTTGTTAAGTTCATTGCTAATGGCGAGGACGTAGAGGTTACAGGCACAGCCACAGAGGTAGAGGGCGAGTATGTATTCAAGTATACAGACCTTCTCCCTGAGCAGATGGGCGACAATATTACCATGGAGCTCTATGCTGATGGCCAGTTGTTCAGCACAAAGACAACAACAGTTGAGAATTATCTCAATGGACTCAAGACTCCTGCCGGTGATGCCATTAAGTTGGAGTATGACGGCACTTCCACAGGAAGAATGCAGTTCTATTATGATGATATTAAGAACGCCGCCGGCGATACAATTGAGCTGGTAGTCAAGATCCCCGTCCTTCAGGGTGCTGCTGTAGATTCTGTTAGAATCAGACTAGGTTCCAGCGCAAATACTGAAACAGATGTTAACAAGCTTACACTGGCAGCAGGTGCCGCAAATGGCAAGATTCAGAGTCTGGGTGATGACTGGTACAAGATTATTGCTACAGTGCCAGAAAATGCCGCAGAGACAGAGACTGTTTGCGTGACAATCTATTACAGCACAGATGTGGCTCTTACCGGCCAGGCTATCTATCTCCAGTCCCTTAAGGTTGTTGGAGCAGGCGGTGTAACAGCAATTACTTCTGAGAACATCGCCCCTGAGGAGGTTCGTGATTCCGTAGCAACTGTTGATACAACAGTAACAGTTCCCGGACCAACAGCTCTGGACAAGCTTGTCAACGACATGCTGGTTTACGGCGGAGCAGCTCAGAACTACCGTGATTACAACACAAGCGATCTGGTTTCTGAGGGCGTTACAGGCACGACATTTGTTGCTCCTAACAGCACAGACAAGAACAGCACATCAACCCTCACTGGCTACAAGTTCACTTCTGCCAACCTGTGGTTCGATTATGCCAACAAGATTATCTTCAAGTTCCAGGCAGCTGATACAGCTAACTTGGCAGTTAAGATTAATGGCACACAGGTTGATTACGAGGATTTGGGCAACGGTACATACAGAGTAGAGACAGATGCTATTTCCGCACTGCAGTTTGACAAAGTTTACACAGCAAGTATTGAGGTTGACGGAGACGAAGTTGCAAGTGCCACATATAGCGTAAACTCCTATGTTTACTCCAAGGGTGGCAGCAACGATGCAGAGCTGGCAGCTCTTGTAAAGGCTCTGTACAACTACGGACTGTCTGCAAAGGCAATTATTGCAGAGGACTAAGAAAGGGGTACTAACATGACAAAAGAGATTTTTGAGCTTCCTGTAGTTGAGGTTATGGTCGTTGAGACAGAGGATGTTCTCACATGGTCTGCAACTGAAGATGAGTTCTAAAACTAGAATATTGGCAATTGTGCTGGCGTTGATGATGCTTCTGGCCTTTGCGGCATGTGGAGCAGAGTCGGATACAACAGCAGGCGTGCAGGTTACCACAACACCTACACCTAATAGCAGCAATGAGCTGTCTGAGGACCTGATGGATACTGATGATGCCACTGCTATGCCTACGGCCACACCCACGGCTAAGCCCGAGGTTACGCCTACAGCTACACCAGAGGCAACTCCTGTAGTCACTCCCGACAGCGGTAACGCAACACCGGAGCCTGTGGTTACACCAGAGGCCACCCAGGAGCCTACGGCAACACCTGCACCCCAGGTGTCTACGGCAACGCCGGAGTCCACAGCCACAGCTGTTCCGGAGGCAACTCCCACAGCTGAGCCCACGGTGACCCCGGAACCTGACGAAATAGAATTGCCATTCCTACCACTTTGATGGAACGTAGAGACGGGATAACACCCGTCTCTACTACTATATTGACGAGGGAATATGATTGAGACTACACTATGCATAGCGGGCGTTACAGTCTGCGTTGCTCACCAATACGAATACATAACTAGACTTTGTGCTGACTATGTGTCTCAGATGGAGCCACAACTATACATTTCTGTTACACAGGAGGATATCCAGGCAGAAAAGGTAGGTCCAGTGTTAGATTTTACAGAAGGGTATCTGGAGGGGTTGGCATTCTTTCGCAAGTTCTGCAACGCAGTTGCGACAAGGGGACTCATCCTGTTCCATTGCTGCGCCATCGAGGTGGATGGCAAGGCGTATCTGTTTTCAGCTCCTTCCGGCACGGGCAAATCCACCCATGGCAGACTGTGGCTGGAGTTGTTGGGAGACAGGGCCAGGATCCTTAATGGAGACAAGCCCCTGGTTGGCATTACAGACGGCCAGCCCACTGTTTATGGCACACCCAACAGAGGCAAGGAGGGCTGGGGTTACAATGGAAGCGCGCCCATAGGAGGCATTTGCTTTATCCGACGGGGAGAGATCAACCGCATAGCGCCCATCACACCAGGAGTGGCCTTTCCAGAGGCTTATGCTCAGACCATTGTTCCCAGGACTACCGAGCAGGCCACGGCCGCGGTGGATATCCTGGCTCAGGTGCTAGGTCGTGTGCCTATTTACAGATTAGAATGCAACATTTCGCAGGAGGCTGCAAAGCTTTCGTACCAAACAATGACAGGAGATATATTATGAAGCTTAAAGAGGGTGTTATTATCACAAAGGTCGGCACAGATCACATTGTGGTGGCGGCCGGACAGGCAGGACAGAGCTTTTCAGGCATGATAAAAATGAACGGTTCCGCAGCCTTTATCGCAGAACAGTTCAAGCAGGACACAACTGTAGAGAATGTAGCAGCCGCCCTTATGGAGAAATACGACGTAACAGAGCAGTTGGCAGTAGACAGCATCAACAGTGTGATCAACCGACTGTTAGATGTGGGGCTCATGGAGTGAGCATGGAGATTACTGCAGTCGAAAAGACCTTGGCAGACAATGGCTACATAGTTCATTCCATCCACGGTGTCAGCATGCTGCCTCTGTTGAGACAGGATATGGACGCAGTACATCTGGTACCTATCCGGGGGATATTGACCAGGGATGACATTGCTCTGTTCAAGAGAACGGACGGCGCCTTGGTTCTCCACCGAGTGGTCAAGGTTCTGCCTGACGCCTACATAATTCGCGGGGACAACTGCCTGCGTAATGAATATGTGGCTGCAACTCAGGTGATAGGGGTAGCTCAGGGCATATACAGAGATGGACAGTATTGCCCGTGCACGGATTCTGCAATCCGCAGGTACGCCACACGCCAGAGGATTTCATTGCCCCTGCGCAGACTAAGACATTTTTTAGGAAGAATTAAGAGAAAGCTATTTGGTAAAGAAAAGTGAGAGAGAATAAGGCCAACGTGCTCAAATGGATATTGGACAGCGCCAGAGGGGTTGGCAGAGGAGTTGTGCTGCTGACATTGGTTCAGTCCGCCATTTCGGTCACAGCTGTTGTGTTCGCCGTGCTGTTGCAACAGGTGGTGGACCACGCAGTGGCAGGTGACAGAGGCGGCCTCATCAGCTGGCTGGCTCTGTTGGCGGCGCTGATTGTGCTGCAGATACTGCTCAAGGCTACGGTGCGCTTTGCCGAGGAGCGCGTCAAGGCTCGAGCTGAAAACTCTCTCAAAACTCACACATACAACGTGATTCTCTCCAGGTCGTATGCAGCAGTTACAGCCCGTCATTCTGGCGAACTGTTGACCAGACTGACGTCTGACGTATCCATAATAGTTAACAACATCGTGGCAATTTTCCCCAATTTGGTTGCAGTACTGGTCAAGCTGGCCGGAGCCGCAGTGGTGCTGTTTGCCATGGATTGGCGCTTTACCCTCATCTATCTGGTGGGCGGAGCGTTCCTGTTCGCAGTCACAGCTGTTTTCAGGAAAAAGCTCAAGACAATGCACAAGAGGGTTCAGAGCGCAGACGGCAAGGTTCGATCCTTCTTACAGGAAACCCTGAGCAATCTGCTGGTTATCCGCACTTTTGGATACGAACAAGGCGCCTCCAAAACAGCACAGCAGCATATGGCCGAGCACAGGCAACGCCGTATTGAGCGGAACATTGTGTCAGTCCTGTGCAACATGGGATTTGGCCTGATGATGCACGGTGGATACCTGTTTGGATTGGCCTGGTGCGCCATAGGAATTGTCAACGGCACGGTGTCATATGGCTCGCTGACTGCGGTTTTGCAATTGGTCAGCCAGATGCAGACACCTTTTGCCAACATGTCAGCATATTTATCCAGGTATTACGAGATGGTTGCCTCAGCAGAAAGGCTTATGGAACTGGAGAATCTGCCAGAGGATAGAGCGGCCGATGCATGTTCCATGTCAGCAGAAGAGCGCAAGCAGGTATATGATGGGCTGGCTACCATAGCATTCAGGGACGTTTCTTTCGCGTACGACGAGAGGAGAGGGGACCTGGTACTAGATCATGTGGATTTGACCATAAACAAGAGGGATTTTGTAGCTATAATGGGCCACTCCGGGATTGGCAAGAGCACTCTGCTAAAACTGTTGCTGGCAGTGTACGAACCCTGCGATGGCGTGGTACAGCTGGAGACTGCAGCTGGCAGAACAACAGGTATTTCGCCGTATACGAGACCCATGTTCTCCTACGTTCCCCAGGAGAGCTACATCTTGTCGGGAACCATCGGGCAGGCAGTAGCCCCCCTTGGCGAAACGGCATTGGACAGAGAGACTGTGGAGAAGGCCTGTCGCATTGCATGTGCCGACTTTGTGTTTGATCTGCCCCAGGGCATCGACACAATGGTGGGTGAAAAGGGAATGGGACTGTCTGAGGGTCAGAAGCAGAGACTGGCCATAGCCAGGGCAATTTACGCAGATTCGCCAGTTTTGTTGTTGGATGAGGCCACATCTGCACTGGATGGGGATACGGAGCAACGGGTGCTGCGCAACATACGGGATCTGACAGACAAGACGGTGCTTATAGTGACCCACCGCACAGGTGCCCTGGATTACTGCAACAGGGTTGTAACCCTCAAAAACATGAAAATAATAGAGTAAAATCGTAGGGGCAGCTCATGGGGAGTTGCCTTTTTACATATATTTGAGTCGGTGTGTTTGTGCACATTCAACAAAAAGCGCAACGGTCGTTGACGGAATATGAAATATTTTGCTATACTCCTAGATGGATATTTATCCAGAAATAAATATTTGGAGGAAACATAAATGAAGAAGATTTTAGCAGTTCTTCTGGCAGTTGCAATGGTGATGACATTGATCCCAACTATGGCATTTGCTGATGAGCAGAGCTTCGAGGTAGTAGAGATTACAGCGTCTGCTTGTTCTCAGACTAGATTGCAGCTCTATTTGAATTATTCAGTAGCAGCAGAAGATGAGATTGAGATTATCGCAAAGCTTCCTGCAATTGATGGTGCAGGTGAGAGCGCCGAAGACGCAGCTATTAGCAAACTTACAGTAAGGGGATATGTTGGTAGCAGCAACACAAAGTGGATTAACGAAGATAGCATCGCAAATCATTCTGAGGCGTACGACGATGATTGGTACAAGATTACTACTACAGCTACCACAGCTGCAGAGAAGATGATGGTTTCGTTCTTCTATGACGGCTATCCGACACCAGCGGATGGCAGTACAATATACATCTACTCCGTTAAGATCGGAGACGACGTATACTATGCAGATGATTTGACCGCAGAGGGAGTTATCAAGGCTGATGGAATGAGCGCAACCGTAGAGGTTACCGAGCTTACAGGCGACTACGACTTCCTTCCTGAGATAGAGGTAACATACGGTTTGGTTAAGGCAACTATCGTAGAGGCTAAGGATGGTGGAGACAGATTCCAGTTCAAGACAGGCATCGATGCTAATGCAGACGACGTTGTTAAGATTGTTATTAATGCTTCTGGACTTGCAGGAGGACAGCTCAAAGATACTACTCAGTATATCAGAGGTGCTGATCGTTCCGATAAGTGGTCCGCAACAGTTACACCCTTGGACAATGGCAATGTAGAACTTAGTGCCACAGCAGCAGGAGATACATCCGAGCTTGCATTTACATTGTATGGCGGCGGATATGCTAAGGATGAGTTCATTTACATCGAGTCCATTACAGTTGGTGATACAGTTTACAAATTTGCTGATCAGGACGATGTGGATGCAGTTGGATTTACAGAGTACTCTCAGCCAACAGATTTGTCCTTCGAGCTGATTACAGAGACTGCAGACGAGTCTGTTATTTGGCTCGGATATATTATGCCCGCTAAGAGCTCCAACAGAAATACTATTTTCGTTGAGGGCACCTTCACAACAGGTGATGTTGTTGGATTCCTTGTATACATTGGAGACTCTTCTGATGTAAATAAGACAGACATGTATGTCCGCAAGAGTGCCAAGGCACTGTATCTGGGAACAAACGAGGAAGTATACAGCGGCAATCATATTGTTGACTTTGCTCTTCCTCTTCTTGATGAAGGTGAGGAGACAGGCTGGTATTATATTGAGTGCGTACTTCAGGAAGATTCCACTAAGCTTGAGTTCTCCGTTGACGGAGCTAATGTTTCCGACGGAAATCTTGGTCAGAACCTGATTACATGCATCACTGTAAATGGAGAGCTGCTTGATGATACAGTTGTCGTTACAGACAACTCCGGCAATCCAGTTGAACCCGAGGAACTCGATGCTACAGGCGTTGAACTTCCTGAGAGAGAGGCACTGCAGCTTATCGTAACAGGCGAAGGCGCTACAGTTGTTGTTAAGGATTATGAGGGTACAGAGGTTGAGCCAGGCGAGGAAGCCTTGACAGAGAAGTATCAGTACACCATTGACGTTGAGGCAGCCGAGGGCTATGAGCTTCTGGGTATCCTTGTAAATGGTGAGGAATTCGAGAACGGAGACAGCTTTATTGCTACAGAGTCTGTGGAGATTACTGTTTCCACAATTCAGTTGTTCACTCCTGACGTTACAGCAGAGAACGCAACAGTTGTTATTAAGGACGCTGAGGGCAACGCCATTGAGGGTGAGATCGAGTTCGGCACAGAGGTTACTCTTGAGATCGAGGTAGCTGAGGGCTACGAGCTTGTTTCCGTTACAGTAAACGGCGAGGCTTATGAGGATGGCGATACCATCATCGTAACAGAGGGCCTTGAGATTGAGGTTGTTACAGCTGAGGAGACAACAGATGTTGAGCCTACAGGTGCTATTTCTGCAGCAGTTATCGCTATGGTAGCAGTACTTGGTGGTGCAGTTGTTCTTAAGAAGAAGGAGTTCTAATCTTTAGGACACGAGATTAATTAACGAGAGGCAGGGCGAAAGTCCTGCCTTTTTTATGACTTGGCAATTACGAAGTAAGTTACGCATTGAATCACAGGCGTGACAGTGATAAAATGTGTGCAGGACTATTGTCCAAATATTAATTAATATTCTTTAGAGAGGTAAACAAAATGAAGAAGTTTTTAGCAGTTCTTCTGGTACTTGCTATGGCTTTGTCTGTATCCGCAGTAGCATTTGCAGACACAGCAGCAGTTAAGCTTACTGCAAGCGCATGTACTCAGAGCAGATTCCAGTTCGATATCGATGGAGTTAATGTAGCAGAGGGTGACACAATTGTTATTCTTGCACAGTTCCCTACAGTTAAGTGCAAGGATACAGGTGCTGACGCAGATCTTTATTCAGCCACAGTTAGAACTGCCCACGCAGGTTCTCCTAAGTTCATCGATGCTAAGGGCATTGATAACGAAGATGGATGGGCTAAGGATCTTGGCAATGGATGGTACGAGCTTACATTGACAGCTACAGCAGCTTCTAATGGTATTACATGTGCATTCTTCTACAAGACAGCAGAAGGCACAGAGGTATATCCTGCAGATGGATCCGTAATCAACATCGTTTCCATCACAGCTGGTGAGACAGTTTACGCATTCGACTCCGCAACTAATATTGAGGCAGCAGTGTTTGCAGGTAGAGGTCTTACAATGACAGCAGAAGCCACAACAGTTGCAGTACCATCTGGCGATGTTGAGGAGACAGAGGATGAGACAGAGGACGTTACAGAGGACGTTGGCACAGAGGAGACAGGTGTTGTTTCCGTAGCAGTTGTTGCAGTAGCAGCAGTTATCGGCGGCGCAGTTGTTCTTAAGAAGAGAGAGTTCTAATTCCTTTACAAGAATCACTTAACAAGGGCTCATTAGTGGGTCCTTGTTTTTTGCTCAAAAAAGCTAAATAAAAATGATAAAAGCACTGTTGACAAAACATAGTGAGTCTTGTTAAAATTGTCAAAGAATTAACTTTCTACAATTTTTTTGGAGGTACAATTATGAAGAAGTTTATTGCAGCTCTTATCGCAGTTGTAATGGTTGTTTCCTGCATGTCCTTTGCTTTTGGCGCAACAGTTAAGACTTGGACAATGGGTCAGCAGAACGAAACAAGATGGAGTGTTGCTATCGGCGCAGCAGTTGCTGAGGGCGACAAGATTTCCTTCTGGGTAAAGCCCGGTTCCGTTGATGGCGTTTCCATGTATGCAAGAAATTCTGCTAGAGCTCTTTACCTTGATGCAGATGGAGAGTATGTATTGGATGGTGATGGCAACCCATATGAGGTTTACTCTGGCAAGTACATTGCTGACTATGCTATCGCAGTATCTGAGGATGGCTGGTACTACATCGTATGTGAGGCTCAGGATGCAGCAGACGCTGGCGTATACGAGCTTTCTGTTGACCAGGCTACAACACCTAGCCAGCTCGCAGGAGTTAAGGTTAACGGCGTTGAGGTTGACGTAGTTGCTTTCAAGTCCAATCCCGCACCTGAGGCAGGAGATGCTATGGAAGAGCCCGTTGCAGCAGTTGAGGAAGAGACTGAGGAAGAGACTGAGGATGTTACAACTGAGGAGACAGGTGTTGTTTCCGTAGCAGTTGTTGCAGTAGCAGCAGTTATCGGCGGCGCAGTTGTTCTTAAGAAGAGAGAGTTCTAATTTAAAATTAGATCAATATCGCAAAAAGGAGTCTAGCAATAGACTCCTTTTTTGTCTCAAATATAGTAAGAACGCGGAGGTGTCTATTTGCACAAAAAGGCGCAGCTAAATTGTGCAAAAGCACGATTGACACTATATAAAAGGATTGTTAAAATTTAGTAAGAAATTAACTTTCTACTAAAAAATTGGAGGTAACAAAATATGAAGAAGATTTTAGCAGTTCTTTTGGTTCTTGCTATGGCTCTTTCCATCTCTTCCGTTGCATTCGCAGCATCTATTGATTGCTACGAGATGGAGACCTATCAGGGCGGACGCAGAGAAGGTGTTGTTATTAAGGATATGACTAAGGGTGATATCGTTTCCTTCTATGTAAAGGCAGTTCCCGGCACAGGTATTGACGGCGTTGGCCAGCTCAAGATGTATGTTAGACACGTTGATGGCGGCGACACAAAGGGTAAGAGACTTGACGCAGAGGGCAACATCACTGACAAGCTTTGCTACGACGTATGGTTTGACAGCGAGGATAGCTACCTGTGGAAGAATGATGATGGCTGGTTCTACATTGAGGCTGAGATCCAGAAGGATGGCGACAACTTCTTGGCAGTTGTAACTTATGATGAGGGCGAGAGCTCCACATATCCTGATGCACAGGTTGCTGATTGCTTGGTAGCAGGCATCAAGGTTAACGGCGAGACAGTAGACGCTTCTAGAATTTATGGTTTCGATGGTTCTGCAGCAACAACAGCAGCAACTAAGACCACAATCGAGGATCCCAAGACAACAGTTACTGAGACTACCGACGAGACAACAGACGTTGAGGAGACAGGTGTTGTTTCCGTAGCAATTGTTGCAGTAGCAGCAGTTATCGGCGGTGCAGTTGTTCTTAAGAAGAGAGAGTTCTAATTTAAGATTAGATTCGATTAAAGGAGGCCCATTCGGGGCCTTCTTTTTTTGCCTGCAACATCCCATGCTCGAAGAAAGTTTCTGTAAGAGATCTCCTGATAAAGCGTGTCGGGGATTGACTACAAGAATCGACATGGTAGAATGAATTTATATTAAATAATTCACTAGAGGTGGAACATGAAAAAATTAATTGCAATTCTTACGATTTTGGCACTTGCATTGTCAGTAGCACCAGTTGCATTCGCAGGAACTAACTCCTACATGCAGATTTCTGGTGTAACTAACGATGATGTTATGTGCGCATTGCAGGTAGACTGGGCTACACCTGTTGCTAAGGGACAGACTATCAGCTTTGACTTCAGACCTCACCTGTCTGACGATGGTCTCTACGAGGGACTCTCTATTCGTTTCTACAACGCAGCAGATTATGGTGTTGATGTTAAGCCTGATGAGTATGACGAGAACGGCAATGTTATCTCATACTATATGGATCACAGAAACCTCGACTTCTGCGACGAGGAGCAGTGTGTTGTTACTCAGGGTTATGATGGCTGGTGCACAGTTACTCTTACTCCTGCAAGTGATTTGCCAGAGGGATTCTTCCTTAGATTCTACTATGGCGATGCTATGGCATATGACGCAGGAACAACACTGGTATTTGACTTTGACAACCTGACAGTTGCTGGCAAGAAGTGCTCCTTCAACGAGACAAACGTAACTGCTATTGGCGAGGTAAACACCTCCACATTCAAGTTCGATGATGGCACAGAGTTTGCTGCAACACAGTACGCTCAGATGGATTGGACAATGGCTCTCCAGACAGAGCAGTCCACAAATCCTGCAACTGATGCTGCAACACCTACACCTGCACCCGACACTGGTGACACAGGCAATTCTGACACAAATGACGACACAACAGACGATTCCACAGATGGTACTTCCGTAGACACCGTATGGATTATCGTTGGCGCAGTAGTTGGCGTAGCTCTTGTAGCCGCAGTTCTGGTATGCGTTATCGTTCTCAAGAAGAGAAAGGCATAATTAGAACCTAGATACAAATTAGACAGAAAGCGGGCCTTTTGGTCCGCTTTTTTTATATAAGCCTTGATACAATTAAGGGGTTAATATATAATGTCTATAATTTGGGCGAAAGTGAGGCTATGAAATTGAACAGGTTCATTGTTAACGTAAACGGACAGAAATTTGATATAGAGATTACAGAGTTGGATTCTCGTGTGGTTGCCAACGCAGCACCTGCAGCACCTGCAGCTCCCATAGCACCCGCAGCACCTGTAGCACCTGTAGCACCTGCAGCTCCAGTAGCAGCTGGCAGCGTTCAGGTTGTATGCCCTATGCCTGGCACCATTCTTGATGTTAAGGTATCCGCAGGTCAGGCAGTTACTAAGGGTCAGGTGCTCATGATTCTGGAGGCTATGAAGATGGAGAACGAGATTGTTGCTCCTCAGGATGGCACCGTTTCTTCTGTTCGCGTACAGAAGGGCGCAGCAGTTAATTCTGGAGATATTTTGGCCGATTTGGCATAAAGAGCTGTTAGAGCAGACAAGGAGAGGACTATAATGGCAAAGGTAAAGATTACGGAAACAGTCTTGAGAGACGCTCATCAGTCACTGATTGCGACTCGTATGACTACAGACGAGATGCTTCCCATTTTGGAGAAGCTGGACAATGTTGGATATAACGCTTTGGAGGCATGGGGTGGAGCCACTTTCGATGCCTGCATGAGATTCCTTAACGAGGATCCATGGGAGAGACTGCGCAAGATTAAGGCAGTTGCTACTAAGACTCCCCTGCAGATGCTCTACAGAGGACAGAATATCCTGGGTTATAAGCACTATGCAGATGATGTAGTAGACTACTTCACACAGAAGGCTGTTGCTAACGGTATTGATATCATCCGTGTGTTCGATGCACTTAACGACTTCAGAAACATCGAGCGCACCATGAAGGCAACCCACAAGGAGGGCGGCCACGCTCAGGGTTGTATCAGCTACACCATCAGCCCCTACCACAACATCGACAAGTACGTTGCAGATTGCAAGCTGCTTAAGGAGATGGGAGCTGACTCCATTTGTATCAAGGACATGGCAGGACTTCTGCTTCCCTACGATGCATATGAGCTGGTTAAGGCCATCAAGGAGAATGTTGACCTGCCTTTGGAACTTCACACACACTACACCAGCGGTGTTGCCTCTATGACATATCTTAAGGCCATTGAGGCTGGCGTAGACATCGTTGACTGCGCTATGAGCCCATTAGCCCTTGGTACATCCCAGCCTGCTACAGAGCCAATTGTTGCCTCTCTGCAGGGTACAGAGTACGACACAGGCTTGGATCTCAACCTCCTCACAGAGATTGCAGATTACTTCAAGCCTCTCAGAGAGAAGTATCTTGCCAACAAGCTCATGAACCCCAAGGTTATGGGCGTTGACGTAAATACACTTAAGTATCAGGTTCCCGGCGGAATGCTTTCCAACCTGGTATCCCAGCTTTCTCAGGCCGGCAAGATCGACCAGCTTGAGGAGGTACTTAAGGAGGTTCCAAGAGTTAGAGAGGATATGGGTTTCCCTCCATTGGTAACACCCTCCAGCCAGATTGTAGGTACACAGGCAGTTATGAATGTTATTGCCGGTGAGCGCTACAAGATGGTTCCCGTAGAGTCCAAGGACATTGTTAGAGGTAAGTATGGACAGACACCTGCTCCCATTTCAGATGAGATCAGGACCAAGATTATTGGTGACGAGCAGCCCATCACATGCCGCCCTGCAGATATGATTGAGCCCGAGCTTCCTTCACTTCGTGAGGAGTGCTCCAAGATGCCCGAGGGATGGATTCAGCAGGATGAGGATATCCTCACATATGCTTTGTTCCCCAAGGTAGCACCTAAGTTCTTTGAGACCAGACTTGCCATGCAGAATGGCACATACGTTGCTCCAGAGGAGCCCAAGGCTGAGGCTCCCAAGGCCAAGACAACTGACACAGTTGAGCGCTCCTACAGCGTTAAGGTTAATGGCGTTGAGTATATCGTAGATGTAGAGGAGTACACTCCTGGCGCAGCAGCTCCCGCAGCAGCACCTGCTCCTGTAGCAGCTCCCGCACCTGCAGCAACACCAGCACCCGTAGCAGCACCTGCTCCCGTAGCAGCACCTGCTGGCGCTACCAAGGTTAACTGCCCCATGCCCGGCACCATCCTGGATGTTAAGGTATCTGTTGGACAGGCAGTAACTAAGGGCCAGGTTCTTATGATCCTGGAGGCTATGAAGATGGAGAACGAGATTGTAGCTCCCGAGGATGGAACAGTTACTTCCATCGCAGTACAGAAGGGTTCTGCAGTTAACTCCGGAGACGTTCTGGTCACTCTGTGATTTGACAGTAAAAAGACGCGTATCATATAATGTAAGGGTTATCCGATATGGGATGACCCTTATGTTTTTTTAACAACTAAATTTTGGAGATATATATGGCAGAAACTAAAACTAAAGCCACAACTAAAAACAAGACAGTTGACACTCCTCCGGCCAAGGCACCTGCCAAGCGTCGTCGCCGCAAGAGGACTAAACTCAGCTATTTCCTGCATGAGGGCCTGGGCATATTGTGTTGCCTTTTGGCGATTTTTGCAGGCATTTGTATATTCGCAATGGACAAGTCCGGGACCTTGGGCGCATTTTTCGCCAAGTTCCTGTTTGGCATGTTCGGCATTACATGCTACGTAGTGCCCTTGTTCCTGTTGGTTGCCGGTATAGGTCTTATTGCTGTACGCAAGAACGGCGATTTGTTTGCCATTAAGTGGGTGGTAGCCCTATTTGTTCATTGGTTCATAGCTGCCATTATTTCCGTGGCAGTGGTCGGAGATGCCTATGCAGGCAGCACAACCATGCAGGCGTTTAAGTCACTGTACGCCCAGATGGCTGCAGGTGGCGCATGGGGTGGACTTTTGGCAGTTCCGTTGGTTAAGCTGGTTCAGGTTCCATTTGCCATAATTCTTCTGGGCCTTTTTGCTATGGGAGGCTTGATGATAGTCACAGAGGTGACCTTTGGTGATATTTGGTACGTTATTAAGACCATTGGAACAGGCATCGGCAAGGTTTTCCGCAGCATTTCAAGGGCTATTAACCATCAGGCCAAGGAGACCCGCAAAAAGTCGGAGATCAGACGCAACGAGCGTCAGCTCAAGGAGGCACAATCTCCTACATACAACGGTAAAGAAACCTCGGAGCATGAGTTTGGAGAGGACGTAGTCAAGAGAGAAAGGATTACGTTTAACGGCGTGGACAGGAGCCAAGAGCAATATGGCAATTCCACTCCTAAGAAGTTCCATATCCCAGATTTGGATTCAGATGATGCCAGTGATGAAAAGCAGGATAGTCCATATTCTTTCGATGCAGACGAACAGCCCGTTATGACCACATACGGAGGCAAGAGGTCCGCACCCACACTGGTGGTGACGGACGACACAGAGGAGACAACCGACGAGAATGACGAGGCCCCTGTAGTTCGGGATGGCGCAGACGAGGTGAGCATATTGGATGTCTCATCCTTGAGGGATCCAGAGGGAGACAAGCCTGCCGACGAAAATATAACATTTGTTGTGGCAGACCAGCCCGTGGAGGCAGTCAAGGTCAAGCGCAAGCATACTGGCAGCGATTATGTTAAGCCTGACGTAGCCTTGCTCAAGGCTCCCGCAGCCAACGCAGCCAGAGACATGGAGATTGCCCGCAAGGAGGCTATGGAGCAGGCAAAGGTCCTTGAGACGACACTTGCCAACTTTGGCGTTGCTGCTACGGTTAAGAATATAACCAGAGGTCCCGCTGTTACCAGGTTTGAGTTGACACCTAATCAGGGAGTCAGAGTCAACAAGATTACCAGCCTTGCAGATGATATTGCACTCAATCTTGCTGCAGGAGGCATTCGTATTGAGGCCCCCATACCGGGCAAGGCCGCAGTGGGCATAGAGATTCCCAACAAAAAGGTTGACAATGTCATGCTGAGAGAGGGTTTGGAGTCAGAAGTATTCAACAATAACCCATCTAACCTGGCGGTTGTGCTAGGAAAGAGCATTACCGGCGACATCGTCATATCCGACCTGGCCAAGATGCCTCACTTGTTGATCGCAGGCGCCACCGGTTCAGGTAAGTCTGTGTGCATCAACTGCATCATCATGAGCTTGTTGTACAAGTCCAGCCCAGACCAGGTTAAACTGATTATGATCGACCCCAAGGTTGTAGAGCTAGGTGTTTACAACGGTATTCCACATCTGATGGTTCCCGTTGTTACTGACCCTAAGAAGGCTGCAGGTGCTCTGGGGTGGGGCGTCAACGAAATGGAGCGCAGGTATGCTCTGTTTAGTGAAAAGGGTGTCCGTGACCTGGCTGGTTATAACGAAATAATGAAGCGCAAGAGAGATCCTGAGGCCATCTTGCCTAAGATCGTCATCATCATCGACGAGCTGGCAGACCTTATGATGGTAGCTCCTACAGGAGTTGAGGATGCTATTTGTCGTTTGGCTCAAAAGGCCAGAGCTGCAGGTATTTACTTGATAGTTGCAACACAGAGACCCTCGGTAGACGTTATTACAGGTATTATCAAGGCAAATATCACATCCCGAATTGCATTTGCTGTTAAGAGTCAGATCGATTCCAGGACGATTCTGGACATGGCTGGGGCGGAGAAACTGCTGGGCCGTGGAGATATGCTCTACTACCCTATTGGGGAACAAAAGCCTGTTCGTGTTAAGGGCGCATTTGTCTCCGACCAGGAGGTTGAGGATGTGGTAGAATACCTCAAGAAAAATTACGATGATGAGTACGATGAGGAGATTCAGGATCAGATTGACAGGAATGGCGCCTCAGGTGCATCGGGAGACGAGGATTTTGACGACGAGGCTGACGAATTCTTGGAGAAGGCCATAGAGATTGCCGTGGAGGCACAACAAATCTCCGTTTCTTACCTGCAGCGCAGGCTCAAGGTAGGCCACTCCAGAGCGGGAAGAATTATCGACCAGATGGAGGAGAGAGGTATTGTTGGCCCATCCGAAGGAAGCAAGCCAAGGCAGGTCAGAATTTCCCATTCTGAATGGATGGAAATGAAGGCAAAGATGTAATAAACAGCATTAGGGCTCCTGATTATTCAGGGGCCTGCTTTTTGTTAGACGCCTCCGTGATTGGGGCAGTTGTGCTTTTCGTATCGCGGAGAGTGGAGTGAGTCATAGTAGGATCATATGGCATTTCCAATGCACGATATAGTGTATTTATACCCCTTTGGTCACACAAGAAGTTGTATTTTTTATTGACAAATCCGTGATAAAACCTTACTATAGAGTGGATTACATAGTTTCGTGGAAACTAGATTCACCATCTTGGTGTTAGATATATACAATTACTGTTATAGATTAGCTGTCACAGCGCGTATTATACCCCGCAGGGGGTAAGTTGGGCCTTATCACAGCAGATATACCTTATCGAATTGCATATTCCTGAGCCATTTAACTATGTGTCAATTTTTCCGAAAGGGGAGCATGACTTTGAACGAATGGATTTATGCAGCCATTGGGTTAGCCATTGGCTTGGTTATAGGTTTGATCTTGCTTAAGGTCAATTCCAAGAAGTCCTTTGACAAGGGCGTAGAGTACAGAAAACAAGTTGCAGAGCAGGCTATTGGTAGCGCCGAGGAGGAGGCACGCCGCATTTTGGCTGAGGGCGAGAAGAGCGGAGAGGCTCGTAAGCGTGAGCTTTTGCTGGAGGCCAAGGAGGAGATCCACCGCCACCGTACAGAGTGGGAGGCAGAGATTCGCGAGCGTAAGGCCGAGTTTGCCCGTACAGAGAATCGTCTTAACCAGCGCGAGGAGATGCTGGATCGCAAGATCGAGCAGCAGGATCGCAAGGAGGAGGCTTATGCAGAGCGCATGGTCAAGATTCAGGAGCTTGAGGCCAAGACTCGTGAGACCCACGAGCAGCAGTTGGCAGAGCTTGAGAAGATTGCTGGCCTGTCAGTAGAGGAGGCTAAGCAGTACCTGCTTAAGAATGTTGAGAATGATGTCAGGAGAGAGGCTGCTGTCATTATCCGCGACATCGAGGCTAAGGCCAAGGAGGAGGGCGAGGCCAGAGCCCGCGAGATTATCACAACAGCCATTCAGAGATGTGCTGCAGATCAGGCCTCTGAGGTTACAGTTTCTGTTGTTGCACTTCCCAGTGATGAGATGAAGGGTCGAATCATTGGACGTGAGGGCCGCAACATCCGCACTATTGAGACAATGACAGGCGTTGACCTGATTATCGACGATACACCTGAGGCAGTTATCCTGTCCGGATTTGATCCCGTCAGGAGAGAGGTTGCCAGGATTGCCCTGGAGAAGCTGGTCCTCGATGGCCGTATTCACCCCACTCGTATCGAGGAGATGGTGGACAAGGCCCGCAGAGAGGTGGATTCCGTTATTAAGAAGTCCGGAGAGGATGCAGCATTTGAGACTGGTGTTAACGGCCTTCACCCCGAGATTATTAAGACTCTGGGTAAGCTTAAGTATAGGACCAGTTATGGACAGAACGTGCTGAGACACTCCGTAGAGGTTGCCATCTTGGCAGGCATTATGGCAGACGAGCTGGGCGTTGATTCAGTTATTGCAAAGAGAGCAGGATTGCTCCATGACATCGGTAAGGCTATCGACCACGAGGTTGAGGGTACACATATCATGATCGGTGCAGATTTGGCACGCAAGTACAAGGAGAGCGATATTGTCGTCAATGCGATTATGGCTCACCATGGAGATGTGGAACCCGAGTCTGTTATCGCAGTATTGGTTCAGGCAGCAGATGCTATTTCCAGCGCCAGACCAGGTGCTCGCAGAGAGAGCTTGGAGAACTACATCAAGCGTCTGGAGAAGTTGGAGGGCATCGCAATGTCCTTCGATGGCATCGACAAGTGCTATGCTATTCAGGCCGGCCGCGAGATCCGCATTATGGTTAAGCCAGAGGTCGTTAACGATGACGAGATGGTTCTCAAGACCCGTGACATTGTTAAGAAGATCGAGGAGGAGATGGAATATCCCGGCCAGATCAAGGTCACTATGGTCAGAGAGACACGAGCTACAGGCTATGCCAAATAGCATAACCACAATTATATGCAGGAAATAGGGCGTGTTCATTCACGCCTTTTTCTATAGAGGGGAGATACTATGAGACTGCTGTTTTACGGAGATCTGGTTGCCAAATCTGGCAAGGATATTCTCAAGGCCACATTACCTGCGCTCAAAAAGGAGTTCCAGGCAGATGTTGTGGTGGCTAATGGAGAGAATTCCGCAGGAGGATTGGGCATCAACGCACAGTCCATGAGAGAGATGTTCGATGCAGGGGTCAATGTAATCACATTGGGCAATCACGTTTGGTCCAAGGATGACACCTACGATTTGTTGGGCAACAACCCCAGACTTATCAGACCGGGCAATCTTCCGGCGGGGGCTCCTGGCAGCGGATTGGCCATAGTAACATTGCCAGACGGCCAGAAGGTGGCAGTAATTAACTTGATAGGCAGGCATCATTGTGGCGAACTCAATCAGGGAGACCCGTTTGCG
Organism: Clostridia bacterium; assembly: GCA_045588325.1. GTDB lineage: Bacteria > Bacillota > Clostridia > RGIG7378 > RGIG7378 > RGIG7378. Next base: position 4,916 of record JAZNEA010000098.1, on the reverse strand, counting down.
TGTGCAGATATGTTGGTCAGTCAGGCCAAGGAACATACCAATATGATTTTTGTGGATTTCCACGCAGAGGCTACGTCAGAAAAGGGTGCCCTAGCATGGTATCTGGACGGAAGAGTTGGCGCAGTAGTTGGCACTCACACCCATGTGCAGACTGCAGACGAGCGCATACTGCCCAGAGGAACGGCACTGCTCACAGATGTTGGTATGACTGGCCCCTACGATAGCATATTGGGCGTTGATCCGGACCTGTCAATCTACAAGTTGACCACAGGTATGTTGTGCAGATATAAGCCAGCTGCTGGCAGGGGCCACGTAAACGCAGTGGTGGTGGACCTGGATCCCCAAAAGGGCATTTGCAGGCAGATTACCAGGATTAACCGTGTAGTAGAACTGTGAGCAATTGCAACATAGGGGTGTATTTGATAAAATTATTTTGATTATAGCTTTGGAGGAGAGTGCAGTGGTTTGGTCACTCATTGTGTTGTTAGGAGTTGTTCTTGATCAGGCGGTCAAGTTGCTGGTCAGGTCTACTATGACCCTAAACGAAACGATCCCAGTGATCGATGGCTTCTTTGACATATATTACATTACCAATACTGGCGGAGCATGGTCCATTCTTTCAAACTACACTTGGGTGCTTACCATGGTTTCCTGCCTTATGGTTGTGTTTATGGTTTCGTACATGTTCAGCACCAGAGACAAGTTTGTTAAGTTGGGACTTAGCCTGGTGATTGGCGGAGCCGTAGGTAATTTGATTGACAGAATAGTCTTCGGCAAGGTGGTGGATTATCTGGCCTTTGACATTTTTGGATATGACTTCCCCACATTTAATGTTGCAGACATGATGGTTGTTGTGGGCACCATATCTCTGGCAGTCTATATCGTGTTCTTTTATGACAAGGCTGAAGCTCGTCGCTTAGAACAGGAGGCAGCGGAGATTGCCGCACTTAAGGAGCGGATGGAATAATGGAGCAATGTTGGTTTGTCAGCAGCTCAGAGGGCCAGCGGATTGACGCGTGGCTCACAGAGCAGATGGATGGGTATTCCAGGTCGTACGTGGTCCAATTGATCAAGGAGGGCCTGGTCACTGTGGGAGACAACAAGGTCAAGCCCAGCCTCAGGATGGAGCAAGGCATGGAGGTGTTGGTTCAATTGCCAGACCCTGTGCCGGACAAGGCCGAACCCCAGGAGATCCCAATAGATGTGCTCTATGAGGACGACAACCTTATTGCCGTCAACAAGCCCAGAGGCATGGTAGTGCACCCAGGAGCCGGCAACCACGACGGGACATTGGTCAATGCCCTGTTGTATCACTGCAGAGGACGATTGTCCGATATCAGAGGAGTGGTTAGGCCTGGCATAGTTCACCGATTGGACAAGGATACTTCCGGAGTTATTATATCCGCTAAGGACAATGGCACCCACGAGGCCCTGTCCCAAATGTTCGCAGACCGTCAGGTTCATAAGCATTATTTGGCCCTGGTTTGTGGCAGGACTGAGGATAGTGGCCGTATCGAGCAACCCATAGATCGAGACCCCAGAAACAGGTTAAGGTACGGGGTGTTTCCACAGGGACGACAGGCCATAACTTTGTACACGGTGGTGGAGAGATTTAATAAATACACTCTGCTGGATGTTGAGATTCTGACAGGCAGAACCCATCAGATAAGGGTTCATATGAGCCATATCGGACACCCCGTGGCAGGAGATCCCCTCTATGGCAAGGGGGACAAACTATTTGCCAAGGCTGGCGGGCAGCTGCTCCACGCCAAACATATAGAGTTTAACCATCCAATTACGGGGCAGCCCATGGCTATTGATGCAGGGGTTCCCGACTACATGAACCAGGCATTGAATATGCTGAGAGATAGGGGGCTATAATGGACGTATATTTCGAGAAGGTGCATCCCGATGCCACAGTGCCACAGTACAAGCATGCAGGCGATGCAGGCATGGACGTCACTTCCAGCGTTGATATGGTGATTAAGCCAGGTCAAACCTGTATTGTTCCCACGGGACTTAAGGTCGCTGTTCCTGAGGGATATGAGTTGCAGGTCAGGGCCAGGAGCGGAGTTTCCCTCAAGACCCCCCTCAGAGTGGCCAATGGCGTGGGAACGGTAGATAGTGGATACAGAGGAGAGGTCGGAGTTATTATCCACAACACATCCTATCCATGGCAGCGTAGGGTTCGTACCCTCTCCGAGGGTGGTTCAGGCACATACCACATATCCAAAGGCGATAGGATAGCCCAGCTGGTACTTAGCAAATACGAGCATATAGATATTGTCCCCTGTGAGGATGTGTCCTCCATAGGCACAGACCGTGGCGGAGGGTTTGGCAGCACAGGAGTAAAGGGATAGAGAGGAAAGTATGAAGATTGGTTTTGGGATTACCCTTGGCATCGACCTTGGAACATCCACAGTTTTAATCTACAACAAGAACAAGGGCGTTGTGCTCAGCGACATGTCCATTGTAGCAATCAACAAGGACACAGACGAACTCCTGTCCGTTGGAGAGAGCGCTTATGGCTTGCTGGGCCGCACTACAGGTAATGTTGTAGCCGTTAAGCCATTAAGAGACGGTGTTATATCAGACTACGAGATTACCAAAAAGATGCTCAAGATCTTTGTGGACAGAGCGACGGGCACCAACAATGTTAGCAGAGCACTCTTTAGACCAAGCGTGGTTATCTGTGTGCCCTGCGGCATTACTGAGGTAGAAAAGCGCGCCGTTGTTATGGCCGCCGAGTATTGCGGAGCACGCAAGACATACATCCTGGAGGAGCCGGTTGCAGCTGCACTGGGAGCAGGACTGGATATTTCTAAACCATGCGGGTCTATGATAGTTGATATCGGCGGAGGTACTACGGACGTTGCTGTAATCTCCATGGGAGGTATTGTAGAGAGCAGTTCAGTAAAAATTGCTGGCGACAAGTTCGACGAGGCCATTGTTCGATTCTTGCGCAAGAGATTCAACATCCTTATAGGCGACAGAACAGCAGAAAATATCAAGATTCGCATTGGAACGTTGTCATCTCCATCTAAGGAGGACACAATGGACGTCAGAGGCCGCAACACAGCCACTGGCCTGCCAATGTCAGTCAAGGTTTCTGCCGAGGATTTGTACGAGCCACTTAATGAGGTAGCAGATACAATAACAGATACAGTGTGCATGGTTTTGGAGAAGATACCTCCAGAACTCTCTGCAGATATCAGCGAAAGAGGAATAATCATGACAGGTGGCGCGGCTAGACTTAAGGGACTGGATAAGTACCTGCAGAACCGTACGGGAATTAGAGTCATTGTGGCAGATGAACCAGAGATGTGCGTAGCTAAGGGTACAGGCGTTGCAATGGATAATCTTTCAGAATTGAGTAAAAGGGCGGAGTAAAACTATGATGAACCTAACACTATTGACAGACTTTTATGAGTTGACTATGGCTAATGGCTATCTCCAGCAGGGCCAGGCACACAAGATTGCATATTTTGACATGTTCTTCCGTAGGATTCCTGATGGAGGTGGCATGGCTATTATGTGTGGTGTGGATCAGCTTATCGAATATTTGCAGGAGCTCACATTTACCGATGAGGATATTGCATATTTGGAGAGCAAGAACATGTTTTCTCCCGAGTTTTTGGAATATCTGCGTACATTCAAGTTTGAGTGCGACGTATGGTGCGTGCCTGAGGGAACACCAATTTTCCCCGGTGAACCAATCCTGACAGTCAGGGGCCCCATTATTCAGGCCCAGTTTATCGAGACCATGGTATTGCTGGTAATCAACCATCAGAGCCTTATTTGCACCAAGGCCAACCGCATTTGCAGGGCAGCAGAGGGCAAGCCCGTTCTGGAATTTGGTTCCAGACGAGCACAGTCTGCGCTGTCGGCCATACTTGGCGCCAGAGCCGCTTATATCGGTGGATGTGCTGGCACAGCATGTACATTGTCAGACAGAGAGTATGGTATTCCCGCCCTGGGAACCATGGCTCATAGCTGGGTACAGACCTTTGATTCTGAGTATGACGCCTTCTGCGCATATGCCAGAACATACCCCAATTCCTGCACATTGCTCATCGATACATACAATGTTCTCAAGTCCGGACTGCCCAATGCCATCCGTTGCTTTGACGAGGTGCTTAAGCCAATGGGAGCCAGACCATCCGGAGTGCGTATAGATAGCGGTGACTTGGGATGGCTTGCATCTGAGGTACGCAAGGGATTAGATGCAGCAGGTTACCAGGATTGCAAGATTTGTGTATCCAACTCTCTGGACGAGTATGTTATCCGCGAATTGCTTCGTAACGGCGCACCTATTGACACATTTGGCGTAGGTGAGAGACTTATTACCTCTCAGTCCGAGCCTATTTTTGGAGGCGTTTATAAGCTTTGTGCAGTTGAGTATCCCGATGGAACCATCGAGCCAAAGATTAAGCTCAGCGAAAACATTGGCAAGATCAATAACCCTGGCGTTAAGGAACTGTGGAGATTGTACGACAACCAGACAGGCAAGGCCCTGGCAGATGTTATCACACTCAAGGATGAGGTCATCGACGACAGCTGCAACTACGAAATATTTGATCCGGAGAACACCTGGAAGCGCAAGGAGGTCTACGACTTTACTGCTAAGAAGTTGAGAGTGCAGTTGTTCGAAAAGGGCCAGCTTGTTTACCAGCGCAAGACAGCCAAGGAGATCCAGGCATATTGCAAGGCACAGGTAGAGACCATGTGGGACTCTGTGCTGCGTTTTGAAAATCCTCACAAGTACTATGTGGATCTGTCCCAGCCTCTGTGGGATCTTAAGTGGAACCTGCTGAGAAACAGCAATAGTGGGAAAGTTAAGAGTTAAGAGTGAAAAGGGCAGTTAAGAACTAAGAGTGAAGAGTGAAGAGTTCAGTTAAGAACTAAGAGTGAAGAGT